>CAZXAC010000026.1:0-18444 GCA_964638335.1 uncultured Lentisphaera sp.
TTCTACCCGAGTGCAGGAAGATCTTCTCCACACCACGGGCGAGCATTATGGTCATGAAACGAACTGTAAACTCGGCGCACACGCGCTCGTTTGGCAGTAGGCGGTTATCCTCCCAAATTTTTGGTTGAGGGATGAACGGACTGCGAGGCAGATCGTCGGCACCGTAGTAGGAAAACTCCGTAATCCAGATGGGCTTGCGTCCACCGTGCGTATCCATGAGAGTCAGTAAATTGTCCATCTGGGGAATTAAGATTTCCGGTTCTTCTCTTGGATAGAAATGGAGATTGAACAGATCAATGTGCTCGAGACATCCGGCTTTAACTATCTCTTCAACGAATTTGTTTTTGGTCCCGGAATTAGGCCCTCCCATCACCCGGCATTCGGGGTCGGCGGCTTTCATGGCTCCGGACGCAAGCTTCAGCAATTTTATGTAGTCGGACGCGGTATATCCCTTGATTCTGGGCAGGGCATAGTCGTTATGCCAGACAGGTTCATTCAAAAACTCCCAGACTTTGACTCGATCGCGATACCGTGTAACTGCCTTTTTCACGTACTCTGCCAACTTGCCTGGATCTCTTGGCGCATAAATGACTTGCGAGACTGGTTTGCTTCCGTCACCAACCGGTTTTATGACGTCTTCGGGTGCCTCCGAGATCCATGAGGCGGACGGGGCCGGCGGAAGAAGCGCCATGAGTTGCACACCTTCTTTTAGTACACGATCGATCTGGGCATCGCCTATCTCCCAGTGATACTCACCTTCTTTAGGTTCAATATGATCCCACTTGAGAGACCAGTCCCGGTACCAGGAGACACCCGCCTTGCGTGCAAGCTGAATTAGATAAGGCGTTGTGAACGCATGGTTGATTCCCAGTATGCTGTCTTTGGATCGTTGCGGAGGTACGACTGCCAGACGAATAAGGCTCGACTCTTTGCGGTCATTTGCTGTCCATGACGCAAGCACGCGGTAATAACCTTTCCAATCGCGAGGCAGTTCAATAGTTGCATCTGCACGACCTTTGGATGGCGCGTTGAGGGAGAGCATTGCGGAGGGTAATTCGGCTGTCTGGTCAAAGAAATCGCAGGCTTCGAGAGTTATTCGGCCATCCCATGCCTGCAGCCCGCTGTTGACGACGCGAATCTTTAACGAGGAGGGTTCTCCCAAAGTGAAAATTCCAGATGGTGCCGAGGGTTCGATGCTGATTTCAATTGGGGCGTTGGCGGCATACGGGGTTGCTGTATCTCCCTTTTCGAGTTGCACGGCGTCCACGTCCACGTGGACTGGCTGGTCTTCGGTCAAATCGGGCCCGACTTTGACAAATCCGAATGGACCGAGCGCATTGAATGTATGGGTGTAACGTTGCCATTCAGTCGTGAGGTTGACGTTGGTTTTAATGTCACTTTGTTCTGGCAACCGCGGATCCTGGCAGATTACTCCAAGTGTGGCGCGGGTACCACTGACACTTGCACGCATCCAACAGGAGACCGTGTACTTCGCACCCGGCACCAACCTAATCCAACCCAGATTGACAGCACATACACGATTTGGTTGCTCTGAAACTGGTTTGTAGTAATCGAAATGAAGTGTCGGACTGTTTTTGCCACCGACTGGGATCCTCAGGAAGCATTGTCCGTCAACGGCATCTCCGGTTTCCACCTGTCCGTGCAGGCGCGGAAGATTGCCCCAGCCGACGCTTTCGGTGATAGATGACCATCCATATTCCCCTGTCTCGAAGGAAGCATTTGGAATCAAGTTGTGCGAGACCGCCTCAGGAACCTGTGGCAGGAGTTCGACCTGAACAACTTGTACTTGTTCCGGAACTGCGCCGTTTTTTGTGGTCGCCGTGTCATGGGATACCAAGCAACCTGCTGTAGGCAACAAGGCACATGCTACCATAACAAAGAAACAAGCACATTCAACAAAATTTTTTGACTTCATCATCTCGAATCTCCTATTATTGTTTTGATTACATTATTTTAAAATTACTAATCTTTATAGTGTCGATGAATTTCCTCTTCAACGGAGCGCGGGTTTTCCAACCCACGGCACTTATCTATGGCGGGTAAGAAAACCTGCCCTCCCTTATTTTCGAACTCCATATTATTTCGAGCCTATTAGCATCTGCCGGATTCGTAGCTTTTTGCGAGTCCCGCAAGGCGGTTGGCATCCGCGATATCGTGCACTCCTGAGACGTAATATTCCGTGTTCCCCGGCAGGCTTTTCTCCTTGAGCATTTTTTCAAAGCGGTCTCTTTCGATTCGCATCCAGACAAAAGGTATGTCACCGGCAATTTCACGCAATTCATCAATGCAGTCAATCGGCGGAGGCAGTTTCGGATCCCCTCCTATTTGGAGGGCGATTATGTTTTTGAGTTTGACCACATCGCGAAGCAGCCGCGGGTCGGGTGTATGGTAATGTATCAATCCCGCACCGAAACGGTCTATTATCTTCTGATGGTATGGCAGGCCGAATTCCTGATAGATTTCGTTGCTGCAGGCCAGATAGTCGTCCAGGTTGATTTCGACAGGCTTTGGGACGCACCAGCCGATGCGGACACTGGCCCAGCCGCCCGCATAGGAGCCGATGCGTTCAAGCTGGAATTCGTGATGGCGCATGACTGTTTCATTAATCATGGCGAACCAGCGATGAACTTCTTCAGGGCGGTCGTAAAGATCCATATATGCCATGTCATAGCTGCGCAGTTGGGTAAGCTGATGAAGAGCATCGTTGAACATCATTGGTGCAAGCAGGAATGCATCCGCATAGTCGCGCCTGGCAGTCTCAAGATATTCAGCCGAAAGTTTCATTATTGGCGATGATTCATCCCATTTGAGCGAAAACAAATCTTCAAAATTTTCAATGCGTTCGGTTACCGAACTGCCGCGGTCTCCCGCCACCACCATCCTTCGGACTGGATAGCCCATACCCTCTATTATCTGGGCATGACCAAAAAAACTTAGCGGGGAAACTATCGGAAGGCTGTCGTCCGCCAATTCACGGTCTGCCTGACATTCAATGCGATTAAAATCCAGCAGGCGCTTTGGACCAGGCCATTCAGATTTCTCGCCGCCTTTTTCCAAGCCTACAGCTACGACCGCCTCTTTGGGCTTCTCAGGCTTCTTGCTCTTGAATTTTTCCACAGAAAAAAGTATCCCGTGTTTCATCTCACCGGAATAAAAAGCACGCTTCCGCCCAATACATTCTTCTAAATTAATTTTCATTATCATGCCTTAGTTTTGTTGATGATTGTCCTATGCTAAAACACTCTTCCTTCTATTACTCCAATCCATTATCAACAAGACCTCCAAGATCCTTCTTTTTCTTTGCCGCCAATGCGGCCTTCTTCAGCCTTCTTTCTTCTATCCCCTTATGATCCGCATTAGGACGTATATAATCCGCTTTCGATACTTGACCCAAAGCCTCCGGATGTTTTTTGATTATATCCTGAATCTTATTCCAGTTGGCCTGCATTTTCGCCTTCAGTGCCGGATTTGGAGTCTTTGTTTGAATAATCTGTTTCACCAATGCCTGGTTTTCAGTATTCAAACTGAGATAATCAAGTCCTGCGCGTACAAATGCGACCCTGTCAGAATATTCCTTTCCAGCCCTTTTCGCTTTTTCCGCAGACTTGTCTAGTAAGGCGTAAGTATTTTTGAAGAACTCCGGACTGAATGCCTCGGCCCAGGATTTCTTGCCACTCATCTGCTCAGTGCGGTTGTTCTCAAGCATAGTCCAGTACGCCTTGATGTCTTCCGCCGCCGGTCCGAATCCTGATTTGTAGTAGTCGTCCATTATCTCATCAATGTTTCCAGAAGGATCCCATGCGAGCTGTGCCATTAGATAATATAGTGGTCCTTGCGTTGCCCAAAATAACCACACCTGGTCTATCCATATCCCAATAACATCCTTTGAGCCTATCCTCTTGAATATCTCTCCTGTTTGTTTTATGGCCGGAGGACCGCCTGTCTGCCATTGTACTGTGTTGCCGGTATTCGGACGCCATATCTGGCCTTTCGTCAGTTTCGCCCACGCATCGAATTGATCAATTGATTTTGTGCCGATAGGAGAACTGCTGTCCGTGTTGTTGGGACTGGAAAAACAATTCGCACAATTGGATATGATGACATTGTCGTCCGGAACCGTTTTCAGAGGAGCTGGACGGACGTATCCGTAAGCAATAATCAGGACTTTATAGTCTTTGTCAGGATACCGTTCCTTCAGCTTGCGCGCAAGAATGTTCGCAAACGTCACTTCACGGTCGGACAAGGCAACTCCTTCAACTTTAGTTTTGACTTTGTCTCCGGGATAATGCCATAATCTTTTTTCTCCTTCCGGACTGTCCCAAGCCCTGCATTTCTCGCAGATGCAAATTCCACTGCCATATCCATCATTTGCAGCGGCATTAAAAACTGTGCGATGCGGATTTTTAGCTATGCACTCCTCGACATTCTTCAACCACTGTTCGACAACTGCCGGATTGCTCTGGCAAAGTTTAGCTGTGCGTGGCTTGTCCTTGCATTCCCTGCCGCCATCCGGCTGCAAGGCGAAATATTCCGGGTGATCCTTATAATAGAGCTCATACCAGTTTCCGAAACCGTGTCCTCCGGTCGGAGCATAGAAAGAATCGAGCTGGATGCGCTGTCTGCGAGACCAGTCTCCCCCAGTTTCTCCAGGGGCCCCTATCAACCTGTAAAGCGCAAGCGGGAAAAATACTCCATGCCTCATGCGGATCTTCGGGTTATAACGGTACTCTAATGGTTTTACTGAAATTTTAGCCTGCTTTGGAACTACTTCCCCAAGCTCTCCCGGCCAGAGCCAGCGGACTCCAAGATTGTTTTGAAGGAATGAATAAACGGCATTTGCCGTACCGTATTCGTATTGGAATCCGGTCACATCCCGGTTTGCAAACTGGAAGCCAGCCATGACGCCGCTCCTCTCCTCCTGCGTCTTTCCAGCCTTAATGATAGACAGCTTGGGATCCCAGACATCGCGCCCGACTATGGCAAGATTTTTACCATCGCATTTTATCAGGATCTCCTCTGGATTTTTGAAATCAAAATCCGTGCCCGGGAATATCTCCTTCAACTTCGGCTGAAGTCCGACCCAGATCGCATGTTCGGGAACTGGATCCGGAATTCCTTCTATGATTTCCGGTTTCGCCCCACCAATCTTGCCGATGTATTCCGCCAGATCATTTGCCGCGATCCTGGTATAAAAAGTGGCATCCTTCGGCAGGATTATCGGTGTGAGACTCGCACCGTTCTCGACTAGGGTCATCTCTGCGGAATTTGCAGGCTCTTCTGCGCGAAGTTCGCAGGCCAGAACCGCAAACGACAGGATTGCAAGCAATCCAAACACCCTTAGCGAGTTATGAATAGTCGCGTAATTGTATTTACATAGACAAAGGAGCGCGGGTTTTCCAACCCGCAAGGCGGACCAGGCTTCGCTCTGAAGAGCTATGGACATGGCGGCCCTGCCTTCGTCCACGTTACCGCGGGAACTACGGCGAGGCATGCTGGAAAGTTTACCACGCTCAAGCGTGGTCCGCCCTCCGTTATTTAATGTCCATCCTATTTTGAGACTATTAGCAAGTTTTTTCATAGCCCTTTTCTCCTTAATTTTGTCTATTTATCTCAGTTTTAAGAATTTTTGATATATTCTGGACCTGCTGATCTGCATCAGGCGTGAAATTTTCTGCCAGCGCAACGACTCCGGCAAATTTCCCATTATCGAATTTCGGTGCCGCATATCTCCTGACGCCGTTGCAGTTGTAATCAAGATCCAGAGCATATCCATTTTTCATATCTTTCTGCAGGATTTCATTACATGCGTCCTTCGATAAATATTCCCTCGTTCCATTCTTGTATATCCAGAACTTCTGATTGTTAATCTTGATCCCAAGGTTTAAAATCGCGATTCTTGTGACCGCTTCAAATTCCTTGTCAATCTTTCTTTCAAATCCGATTTGAGCTATGACACGTATGAATGCATCCCTGGGTTCAGCCCTCTGAGTCAACAGCATCCTGTTCTTGTCAAAAACATACCATTCAGCAGTCCTGAATGTTTTTTCCACAAGGGAATTTAAAAGATGTTGGACTTTCCCGTATAGATTTCTGTCTGAATCGTCTCTCCTGATTATGGCAATCTTCGAGCTGTATTCCTTTGATACCGGATCCCGTTCTATCAAATCAAGCGATATGAGCGTATCCAGGTAGCGCAGTATGGAGGCCTTGGGTTCAGAGAGTTCCTTCGAAATTGTTTCAAGATTCTGTGGTCCGCAGTCAGTTAACCTAGTTAAGACGCGTATCCCCTTTTCAAGAGCTGGAGCGGGTGATTTCTCTTTGTTTTCCAAGAGTTTAAATTCCATCTGAATCCTCAAGCCTCGCAATTATTTCATATTTAATATTAGTTTTATATATGAAATATATTATGATTAGCACAGATATCAAATAAATTTCTTTATTTTTTTGGGTCCCTGTTGTTTTGGATAAGATCTAGGAAAACCCAGACTGATGCGACTACAGTGGGCTGATCCCGGACTTATCCTTTTGGATCACTGAGGGGACAAGCCCGAGCGTAATTACCATGAAGACGACCATTCCCGCACAAGATAGAAGGATAGCATCGGATGCGCACATCACTGTTCCCAGGAAATTCCATTCGTTGCTAAGGAATCCCGCCTTAAGTGCGAATGCGCACACTATTCCGGAAATCCCCCCAGCGGATGTGCTGGCGGTCATAATGAAGGCTGAAGCAAGAGACTGGTTTTTTTCTGGTAGCAGTGCGATTGATTCTGTTGTTATTGCGATGCCGCTTGCGGCGTAAATGACTCCGAATGCGAAATGCGCTGTAGCTATTACAGGCATCGAAATCTCAGGGATTAGACCGCGTGCTAGGAATAGTATTATGATTAATGAGTAAGAGAAGTGGCATACCAGAAATACAGGTTTTGTTCCTGCTTTGTCAACGGCCAATCCACCAAGATAGAATCCGGCTAGGTTCCCAACGATTGTTGCATTTGCAAGCCATAGCACATAGGTGCTCGGAAGATTTAGGAACTCCTTTTCGATAATCGCAAAAAGAAGCGGACAGGAAGCAGTGAAAAAAGTTAGAAGGAAGAGATAGGAACTGAATGATATGTATTCCGTCTTGGATATGATTTGTTTCAGTCGGATCAATATCCCCTCCCGTCCCGGAGTTTTTAGATCAGCAAGACCTGGAATCCTGGAGTAGAAGAAAATTCGGATGGCCATCATTCCCATTATCAAGCTCCACAGTATGGGATATCCGGGGAAGTTTCCAAGTATTTGTATAATGATGGCGGCTAATCCTGATACAAGGAGACCCAGCAATTGCCAACTGATACGCAGGCGCGCGAAAAAAACACCTCTCATCTCTGCTGGAACTAAGTTTTTCAAGATCGGAAACCAAGGCGCGGAAAACAGGGAAAAACCTAATGAGAATAGAAGGAATCCTAACAGCAGGATGAGTTCAATATGCCACTGTGTGCCCATGAAAGCGGTAGGAATAAGAAGAGCAAATCCTAAGACTTGCATGTTCGCTCCGATTGTACCACAGCGCTTCATCCCAATCCTGTCCGCGAGGTAGGCTGCAGGAATAAGAAAAATTCCCTGACACGCGGCAACCCCCGACAGATATGAAAGCATTTTCTCTTTCTCGAAACCGAGAAATAGTAAGTAAAGGAGAATCAAGCCGTTGTTAAAACAGATATAACCTGTTAGACCGAAGCACTGGCAATATATGGCATTGGCCATTCCACGGCGGGTTTCCAACTTAGCCCCTTGTTCCTGTGTAGATGTTTTTTCATTCACCGCGAAACGCTCCAGTCTAGGTGTCATTTATGGATATCTACTTATTCATAGTTCCATTTGTGTAGCCATTTGTCTCCGGTGTTTTTCTGAAACTTTTTAAGTTTTTCGCAGAAATCTTCTACAACAGTTCTGAACTCTTTCTTTTCTGAGAGATTCTTGATTTCGTAAGGATCGTTCTCGAGATCATAAAGTTCAAAACGCGGCCTGTGGAGGTAATCATGAATCTTCCTTTTTCCAAACATTTCAGATTTCTTCTTTATTTCGGCCTGAAACGTGGAAGACGCCCATATATCCGAAGCCGACGGATAGGTGAGGGGGCTTGCTATGTTCCATATGAATTTGAATTTCTTCGTCCTGACTACACGCATCGGATAGTAGTTGGTTATTTCATGGAAGGTGTGAGAGGCGTATATCTCGTCTCTCCAGCCAGAAGGAGACTCTTGGTCTATTACGTTCTTGAAAGATTTTCCAAAGAACCTGGAAGGATTTTCTTTTGAAGCGGCAAAATCCAAGATTGTAGGAGTTATATCAGCCCATGTCACAAGCGCATCGCAAGTCTTCCCTTTGTTCTTGTGAATAGGACTTTTCACTATGCATGGCAGATTCATTCCCGGATCGTATAATGTCGTTTTAGAAGCCGGGAATGCGGCCCCATTGTCCGAAATATAGATTATTAGAGTATTATCATATTTTCCATTTTCCTTCAATATACCTATCAGGCGCCCTATACCCCTGTCAAGTCTGGAAATGGACTGATAGTACTGTGCGATTTCCGCGCGTGACTCCGGTGAATCCGGAAGAAAATACGGAACTTCTACTTCACTGTCGGAATAAATTGTTTCCGTGTCGCCATGGAAGGGCTGGTCAGGATTTCCAAATCTATCTGGTTTGCAAGGATGTTTTTCTAGTAGGCGTCCATCCCTGTGCGGATTGTGGGAGCAGTAATAAAGGAAGAATGGTCTATCGTCCTTATCGGCAATGAAGTCCTTGCACATGTTGGCCATTTTTACGTCATTCCTTCCTTCCTTAGGCTCTATCAGATCTTCCATATCGGTCATGAAAGGAAAAAGGTCTAGCGGCGCGTAATGTTTTTTCCCAATGCAAGCCGTCCTATAGCCGGCTTCGTTCATAAATTTAGGAAGAGTTTCCACATTATCGAAACAAGAAAAATGATTCGTCCCATGCGTATGACCATACGTGCCGTTTGTGTGATTATGGATCCCTGTAAGAATCACGGAGCGGCTGCCCGCGCATGTCGCCGCAGTGCAAAAGGCATTTGTGAATCGAACCCCTTCCGAAGCGAGCATGTCAAGATTTGGCGTTTTTATTTTCTTGTTTCCGTAGCATCCGAGAGCCTCACGACCATGGTCATCCGACACGATCAAAACAACATTCAATTTTTCATTTTTCACTTCAGACGTCTCCTAGTTTTATATAAAAAATATTTTTTATTTATCTGGACCAACATATACCAAGAATTCCAAGATTTCCAATGAAACATTTTGTAGATTACCCTAATTCAATGTTCTAAAAAGCAAAATAAGAATTTCAAGCGCCAATTAATTGTTAATGCGCTTGAATTGAATCTTGGCGCGATATAGTCTATGTTAATCTTTATTTTATTTATTAAAATCTTATTTGAACAAGCTATATTGCATTGTTGAAATAATATCGCGCCGCAGCTAGGGCGATGAATTGGGTTTTAATGTTTTTCTTACAACGGAGGGTACTTAAGGTATGGCAGATCCAGATCCGAGACCTAATATAATTTTTATAATAACTGACCAGCAGAGACATGATCACATGGGATGCGCAGGTCATAAGCTCCTGCGTACTCCAAATATTGACAGCATCGCGGCAAAAGGGGTGAGGCTCAAAAGGCATTACTGCAATAACCCAATTTGCACTCCGAGCAGGGCTACAATCATCACTGGACGTTATCCTCGTTCAACGCGTGTATACGACAATGGCTGTTCCCTGCCGGAAGAGGAAATCACCCTGCCGAAAGTTTTAAGTCAGGCAGGTTACACCACTCATGCCGTGGGAAAACTTCATTTGTCCGCTTGGAGAGAACCGAATGCGGTATCTTTTGAATCGGAAAGTTTTTGGGCCAGCGGGAAAGCCCCGGAAAAACCCGTGCCTTATGCCGGATTTGATTTGGTCGAAATCTGCACCCGCCACATAAATCCAAATACCGGTCATTACGGAGTATGGTTGAAAAATGAACGTCCAGATGTGCTTCAAAACTGGCAGAAATATCTGAAGCCTCATTCCAGCGGAGCTCGAGAATCATTTGTCTGGACAATGCCACCGGACGCCCATGCGAATACCTGGATTGCTGATCGCTCCATTGAATTCATAAAAAATAATGTCGAATCAAATAAGCCGTTTTTTCTTCACGTAGGTTTCCCTGATCCTCATCATCCATTCCGCGCTCCGGAACCCTGGGGATCGCTATATGATCCGACTGATGTAGCCCTGCCAGACACATTTTTCGACCAGTCCATGAAGCTTCGTCCTCCAGAATATTCAGCCTTTCACAAGGGGGTGCTAAATAAAGATTCTCTTGGCGTGGGTGATTTCAATGAACGCGATTTGAAAAATCTGACGGCCGAACAGATGCAAGTTATAACTGCGATAACTTATGGCATGATTTCATTCGTAGATGAACAAATAGGCAGGATACTGGACACTCTGAAAAGTACAGGAATTGAAAAAAATACCATAATTGTATTCACAAGCGATCACGGAGACCTAATGGGTGACCATGGGCTCATAATGAAAGGTCCTTTCCTGCTCGAAGGACTTGTTAGAACCCCTATGCTGGTCTCTGGCCCGGGAATTAAGGGAAATGGGCGCATCAGTTCAGCATTGACTTCACATGTGGATATAATGCCCACTCTGCTTGATCTCGCCGGCGTGGAACAGCCTAAAGGCGTGGAAGGGAAAAGTTTCAAGAACCTTTTACAAGGTAAGACTGATGTATTTCGTGATCGGGTCTTGGTGGAATTCCTCCACCAGTTCCAGTTCGACCGCAATATGAAATCTATAGTCAATGACCGTTGGAAGATAATCTACTGGGGCGGGCAGTCTTACGGCGAGTTGTACGATTTATCGAACGACCCGAAGGAATGCAATAACCTTTGGGATGATCCGGATCACTGCGAAATTCGCAATTGTCTGCTATTGGAGATTCTGGAGGAACTTGTGCAGACCGAAAATGTCCTGCCTCTTCCAACCGCGGCGACATGAAACCATGGTATCAAATATAAAAAATGGGAGAAGATAAAATATGAAGAAAACTTTAATGGCGATTCTTTCTCATGCCGATGATATCGAATTAAAACTCGGCGGAACATTGTTGAAATATCATGCCGCAGGCTACGAAATCGTTTACGTGATGGCCACAAACAATATGTCAGGGACTGCCGACGTATTGATGCCAGACGGCACACACAAAAAACTTAAGGAAACTCCTGATCTCATGATGAAGCGCCGGAAAGGCGAATGTGATGATGCCGCTAAAATGCTTGGAACAGTTCCAGTTCATCTTGATCATCCGCAAAGACATTTTTGGGACGGAAAAAAAACAGTTCAAATAGGATATGGCTCTCCTGCGCCACTGGGAATTTCTTCAGATATTCCACCGATAATAATCGCCCATGAAGATGAGGAAAGTGTCGACAGGGTCGCAAATCTCATCATCGATAAAAATCCGGAATGCATTTTCACCCACTCCGTAGCGCAAGTGGACGTGGAACATTTCTGTACTTCTCTTTTGGTTACAAAAGCATACTGGAAAGCCGTTGAAAAAGGCTTGAAAGGATCTCTTCTGTATTGCAGAGAACATCATAACAATCTTGGCGATTTAAACTGTCGTTGGGAAACATTCGTGGATTACACCAGATTCCTGGATGAAAAAATGAAATTGATAGGCATGCACCGTTGCCAGATGCCAAACGCCATGTCTCCGGATTTCGCCCACAGGATTTTAGCGAAAAGATGGGGAACAGCTTGCGCTTGCGGCGCGGCGGAACCTTTCTACTGGTGCCGAAGACCAGAAAAGATCGAAGCCGATCAACCAACTTACGGCGCCCTTACACTTGAACTCATAAATAATTCAAGGTGATAGCGAATCGAGTTCGGAAAAATATTTTGACGCGTGAGTTTTGTAATAAAAAACCGAAATTAGGAATATATATAATTATTTATCGAATAAGATAATTGTTCTATCGTTTAGAGTATTGAAATTCATTGTTTTTGTTATAGCTTAGTTCGTGACAAGGAAGATCGTTTTTTTTGCATTTTTTAATTAAATGACGAGGAATTTGAAATGTCAAAACTGAAAATTGTGATGGTTGGAGGTGGGAGCTACAACTGGTGTCCGAGAATTTTGTGTGATCTTGTTCAAACCCCAGAACTTGAAGGTTCTGATGTATTTCTCCTAGACATCTGTCTAAAGGACGCAAAGAATGTAAAAACTGCCATTGACAGGATATGCAAGGACAACAAGAAGAACTTTAAGTTTATCGCGACCAGCGACGAAAATCTAGCTTTCAAGAATTGCGATTTCGTGATCATCACTATAAATACTGGCGGTATGGAGATGAATCGTTGCGATGTGGAGATTCCGGAAAAATACGGAATATTCCAGACTGTCGGCGACTCATGTGGACCGGGAGGATGGTCTAGACTTTTGAGGAACGCTTACGTATTTGAAAAGATGGCGCGGAAAATCGAAAAACTCTCGCCTAAAGCGGTAATCCTCAACTACACAAATCCTATGGCGGGACTGACCGGAGTATTTCATAAGGTTTCCAAGTTGAGAACTGTAGGTCTATGCCACGGAGTAGTAAGTACTCTTTCATATCTTAGTAGAATGCTTGGCGTAAATAGAAAAGATTTGTCCGTCCGCTACGGAGGAGTTAATCACTTTTTCTGGATATTGGATTTTAAAGTGAAGGGCAAGGATGGTTATCCTATGCTTCGTGAAAAACTCGGTGGAGCTACTTTGTTGAAATTTGACAAGGCGGGCGAAGATCCGGCTGGTTTCTCCGAGAATAACCATGTACTCTTTGCTGAAATGTTCGAAGAATACGGCTATCTCACGTATTCCGCCGATGGACATACTTCCGAATTTTTCTCCGCCTGCCTTACTGACAAGGCGATGAAGAAAAAATATAAAATAAAAGATCATTCGATACAAGATAGAATTAACCTTACGGAAGAAAGGAAAAAGCTTACATTTGATATGATTTCTGGAAAGCAGAAAATGCTGGAGAAAAGCTGCGAGACCGCAATAGACATAATGAAGGCTATGACCACTAATACCCAGTTCATAGACGTGGTAAATCTTCCGAACGTGGGTCAGATAGAAAATCTTCCCAAAGGCGCCGTTGTTGAAACGTTGGGTCTTGTGGATGGGGCAGGTTTCGCTCCGATAGCAATAGGTCCTTTGCCGGAACTCCTACGTGGAATGACCGAGGTGCATTGCCATACCCAGATGATGACGCTTGAAGCAGCTCTTACAGGAAATAAAAAGCTGGCATTTGAGTCCCTAATGCTGGATCCATTATGCGCTAAACTTCCGCCATCAAGGATCCGTGAGATGGGACGCGAATTAATGAAAGCCACAAAGGCTTATTTACCACAGTTCAAGTGATAATACCTAAATATATGGAGGAAAACTAAAAATGAAGAAGTTTTTGTTGATGGGGCTTGTTTTGCTCTTCCTGTCGGCGTTCGTCTTCGCCGAGGAAGCCAAGAAAAAAGGAAAGGCTAAGGAAGATAAAAAGTCGAAAGAAATGGCCTTCGCTCACGCTCTTTTTCCTGCAAATGGGAGAATCAATCCGAACGAAGGCACCGTTGAAGCGTGGGTGAGCCTGAGTTATTCCGCCGATAATGTAATGCTCACCTCGAGATCATCAGTTCGTCCAATGAATTTTTTTACGTTTGTGCACCGAGACGAACTGAAAAAGGATGGCAAGAAAAAATCCGAAAGCGAAGACCCAAAAATGAATATTCATATCTGGACTGGTCAGGAGCAGTCACTGAAAAATCGTCTTATGTTTGGAAGCAATATTTTTTCTTTGCCTAGAAAAAATGGTGATTTTATAATGAGAGAAATTAGTGTTGATATCGCTGAATTTGAATGGAAGAAAGGAGAATGGTATTTTGTCGCCTTTGGATGGAAGAAGACCGAATCCGGATTTGACACATTTCTATTCGTTCAAGGCAAGAGGATTGATCAGTCTTTCCCAGAAGATAAAGAAGTATCTTTTCCTACGGATCTTGATGATTTTGTCATATCGATGGGAGATAACAATAGATATGCCGGTGGCAAGGGCGCTATAGAAGTTCTAAAAATATCCAAAAAATTCAAGACCGAAGAGGAACTCAATGCCAGTATGAATGGAACCCTTGCAAAAGATGAGTCGACACTCTTTCTCTTTGACCAAGCCGCTGTAGCAGGCATGAAAAAAAGCAACAGCACTTCAATACTTGGCAAGGACATGAAAGTTGATGAAAAAGGAGTATTAATAGGTCCCCACAAAATCATAAGCGGAAAGAAAGGCAAAGCTATACAGTTCTTCGAGTAATTGCCGATACGGAGAAAACAGAGATTTTATCTAAATCTAATGCGGTCGCGATGGCGAAAACCACAGACCGCGTTTTTTTCGGCTTATCTTAGTTCGTTTTGCATACTATTTAACGTTCACAATCACTCTTCCTGCTTGAAAGTCATGCTTCCGTGTTTAGATTCTTGTGTAGGCTGAATAAGCGAAAGCCTTCAGAGGAGCTAAAATATTTATGTTTTCGAAAACGGAAGGAAATAGCAGGAAAGTTTTACAGCCAAACTTCATCCCAATGACGAAGGCGGAAGCGGAAAAATTTGGATGGAATTCTTTGGATGTGATAATAGTTTCAGGCGATGCATATGTTGATCATCCATCATTCGGATCTGCTCTGATTGGACGTCTCCTTATAGGCTCTGGATTTAAGGTGGGAATAATATCTCAAGCAGACTGGAAAAATCCCGAAAGTCTGAAAAAACTTGGTAGGCCGAGATTATGTTTTGCGATAAGTTCTGGAAACATCGACTCAATGTTGAAACTTTACACCGCATCACGCAGGCTTAGAAAGGAGGACGACTATTCTGAATCTGGAAAACCCGGACTATGCCCGCCGATGGCTACCGTAGTTTATGCGAATCTCGCAAGACAGGCCTATCCGGGGGTAAAGGTAATTCTTGGAGGCATTGAAGCCAGCCTTAGAAGAGTGGCTCACTACGATTATTGGCAGGACAAAATCCGCCCATCCATACTTTGCGATTCAAAGGCCGATCTTCTGATATACGGGATGGGCGAAAAGGCAGTCGCCGACGCAGTCTCAAGGCTCGACAGAGGAGAATCTATTTCGGGAATAAGAGGGACGGCAAGACTGGCCGGGGCAGGGGAGTCAAAAAAGATAAACAGGTTAAATTATGTTGTCCTGCCGGATTACGATAAGATCAGAGAAACCCCTGAAGAGTTATTAAAATCTTTTGCGATTCTCGAAAATGAGATGAATCCATTTAACGGAAGAGCGCTACTGCAAAGCTACGGAGAGCGCCAACTAATAATTGAGGCTCCTCAAGCCCCGCTCTCCAGAACTGAACTTGATTCTATTTACGGTATGCCATTCTCATATTGTCCTCATCCATCATACAGAGACAAGATTCCGGCGTACGAAATGATAAAGGATTCTGTGACCGCCGTACGTGGCTGCCCGGGAGCATGTTCTTTCTGCTCATTATCTCTTCATCAGGGCAAGTTTCTTCAGTCGCGAAGTTCAGAATCGCTCATCAGCGAAATCAGCAAACTGGCGGAAAGGTCTTCTTTCAGGGGCACCATAAGCGATATCGGCGGTCCCACCGCCAACAGTTATTCATGCTATCAGAACGGGGGCGACAGATGTAAAAAATGCCGCAGGGTGTCATGTCTATTTCCAGAAATATGCCGCGATTTTAGAATAGACGAAAATGAATTTTACAAATTGCTGGATTCGGCTTCAAAAATTGACGGCGTAAAACATGTATTTATCGGCTCAGGATTAAGAATTGATCTGGCTCTGAGACAGCCGAGGCTTATGAGGAAAATCATCGCGGAACACGTGTCAGGGCATCTGAAAATAGCCCCCGAACATCTTAACGATAAAGTTCTCAATCTGATGAGAAAGAATAAATCGGAAGACTTTTTCAAATTCATGAAATTATTCCAGGACGAAACACGCAAGACTGGCAAGAAACAGTATCTCCTGCCATATTTCATCTCAAATTTCCCCGGCTCCGGAGAAGAAGAATTTAAGGTTGTGGAAGAATTCCTGCGAAATTCGCAATGGAAACTCCAGCAGGTTCAGGACTTTATCCCACTGCCAATGACAATCGCATCGGCAATTTATTATTGCGGAAAAAATCTCAAAGGGGA
The DNA here is from genome assembly GCA_964638335.1 of uncultured Lentisphaera sp. Lineage (GTDB taxonomy): Bacteria > Verrucomicrobiota > Lentisphaeria > Victivallales > GWF2-50-93 > DYMC01. The sequence continues at coordinate 16,296 of CAZXAC010000026.1, forward strand.
AAAAGTTCATGTTAACAAGGGCCTAGGAGAAAGACGACACCAGAGGAATTCTCTTTCAGGACGCAGTGGTCATGGCTCATGGCGCAAATAGAACAATGGCTTATGGGATGGGCAAGTTCGCCATTCTACCCGGGTATAATCCAATACAAATCATTTTCGATGAATGAGTTATGATTGAAAATTTTCACGCCATAAACGGTTTTTCTTATTTCATTGCCGCTTCGAAACGGCTGTTGACTTCGTTCCAGTTGACGACATTCCACCAGTTGTTTATGTAATCTGCGCGTTTATTTTGATACTTGAGGTAATAAGCATGTTCCCACACATCTATGGCAAGTATAGGCGTTCCTTTTTCGATATCAGGAATATCCATCAATGGATTGTCCTGATTCGCAGTGGATGTTATTTTTAATTTTTTATCCGGGGTTACTATCAGCCATGCCCAACCGGAACCGAAGCGGTTAAGTCCAGCTTCTCCGAAAAGTTTTTTCATATCATCGAAGGAAGAGAACGCTTCGTTGATAGCTTTTTCAAGCTCAACGCCAGGCTTGCCTCTCTTCCCTTCTGGAGCCATTAATTTCCAGAATAGAGAATGATTGAAATGTCCGCCGCCGTTGTTTCTGACCGCTGGATTGAACTTCGAAATCTGCTTTTGGACGTCTTCCAGCGATAGATTGGAAAGTTCGGGAAAATTCTTGACCTGGGCGTTGAGGTTATTTACGTACGCCGCATGATGACGCCCGTGGTGAATCTCCATCGTGGCTTTATCTATGTAAGGTTCGAGAGCATCCGAAGAATATGGCAAAGGCTCAAGAGCGAATTGCGCAGAAGAAATCGTTGGCAGGCAGATACTGATAATAGAAATTGCAACAAGGTGCTTAAATTTCATGATTTTTTTCTCCTATGTTTTTGAATCAATCTTGGAATTAATTCGAGTCGCTTTTAGATCTCTTGTCCCTTCTTCTGTCAAGTTCGGAGAGAATTTTTTTCCTCATTCTAACAGATTTCGGAGTGACTTCCACAAGTTCATCATTGGCGATGTATTCGAGAGATTCTTCCAACGTGAGTTTTTGCGCGGGGGCGATTTTTAGCGCCCTGTCTGAACCGGAAGCTCGCATGTTGGTAAGCTTCTTTTCCCTTTGAAGATTCACAACAAGATCTCCTTCCTTGCAATGTTCCCCCACTATCATTCCGGTGTATGTCATATCGTTTGGATCTATGAAAAATGTCCCTCTCAACTGGAGTCCGTCTATCGCGTAGGCTGCGGCTTTTCCCTTATCCATGCTTACCAAGACTCCGTTGATCCTAGTAGGAATTTCCCCTTTATGCGGACCATATTCTGAGAATAGATGGGATATTATTGCCTGACCGTTGGTGGCATTCATTAGCTTGCTTCTTATGCCTATTATCCCCCTAGTGGGAATCTTGAACTCGAGAAGCTGGCGCGAACCATGATTCTCCATCAGAAACATTTCACCCTTGCGAGATCCGCAAAGTTCTATGACTTTTCCAGAATATTCCGGCGGCAAATCCACCGTCAGAACTTCAATAGGCTCATATTTTTCTCCATTTATCGTCTTCATTATCACTTCAGGCTGGGATATCGTCATCTCATATCCCTCTCTGCGCATGTTTTCAATCAGTATTGAAAGATGGAGCACTCCTCGTCCCTTTACCTTGAATGAATCGCCGGAAAGTTCCTCAACATGCAGAGCAACATCTTTTTCCGCTTCTTTAAAAAGTCTTGTCCTGAGATGTCTGCTTGTAACATATTTCCCGTCTTGTCCAAAGAAAGGCGAATCATTCACACGGAATGTCATCGAGAGGGTCGGCTCATCAACGGCTATATCTGGCATCTTCTCCGGATTCATCGCGTCGGATATCGTATCGCTTATATCAATATCCTCTATACCAACCAATGCGCAGATGTCTCCGTGTCCGACGGAATCAGTTTCAACCCTGTCAAGACCCTCAAAAGTGAAAAGTTGCTTTATCTGTACATTTCTTATTGTGCCATCTCTTTTTATTATCGCGAGAGGAGTATTTGTCCTTATCGTCCCCCTGTGAACTCTTCCTATGCCTATTCTGCCGACGTAATCAGAGTAATCCAATGATGTGACTTGTAGTTGAGCTGGTCCGTCCTCAGTCT
>CAZXAC010000027.1:0-18424 GCA_964638335.1 uncultured Lentisphaera sp.
GCAACACAATAATTTAAATCATTATTAATTCAAATTAAGTTTACATGAGCCATAAATAATTTCAACAAAAATCAAGATCTTTGCATCACAAAAAATCAAACGCAAAATTATTGCAGATAATCTAATATTCGATTCGAACAAGTCCTCTTGAAAATCGGATATCCTCAGATGTTTTCGCGAAGCCGTTGTATTACTTTCTGATTTGTTTCGTAAAATAGTGCGGCTTCAGGCAAGGGCACGACCTTTTCCTTGGACATGTTGAGCAGTTTTATGCGTTTGTTCGCGTCGGAGTCGAACTTATCCAAATAACGTACCAGGGTCCTGGGGCTCAACTCTTCAAAAACGCGTTGTCCGTATTCCTCCACGTAATCCGCCGCTATTACTGAGACAAGTTCCTTGCTGGGGTTTCTCATTCCTATCGAAACTAGGTAATCATGGACCATTTCCATGCAGTTGATTTCATCAAAAAGCGGAAACGAGAAGCAACGCCCTCTGCTTGATATATTGGCGGGAAATTCGTAGTTGGAGGCGATAATTATCAAGATGTTTTCCGGCAGGCTAAATGTGCCCCCGACATTGGTCCTAAAATAATACCAGTTTATTTTTCTCGTGTCAACGTCATCAAAAAACAGAACGAAGCGCCTACTGCTTCTGGACGAAAGTTCTGATATTATTTTTTCAAGGGGTTTCTCCAGATCTCCTGGCTCGCACAAAAGCAGTGTTAGGTTTTGCATCGCAAAGCTAAAGGAAATCGTAAAATGAGTCTTGCCAAGTCCGGGAAGGCTAGTTATAAGCAAAGGGGAGTTTTCATTCCCGTCGGAAAACGATTTGAGATATTTCCAAAAAAAAGACCTTGCAGTCGGATAGCCAAAAAATTTGTCCACTGGTCTTGGAGCGTCGAGGCTGACAGATACGAAATCCCCCTCCTGTCGGCGCAATATCCTTTCGTTGAAGTAAGTCTGGCTGGAATCATCCAATTCAGCAAGCCTTTCGAGCAATTCGTAATCTGGCATTTCCTCAAAATTCAGTTTCAGGAAGGCGTCCGCGGAGCTAGTTCTGTTTTTTTTCACGCCGGGCAATAGCCGGCTGAGTCCCCTTTCATCAGAAGTCCCTTGAAGGACTTTCAGATATTCATCAAAAATGGAATCAGATATCAGCATCAGCCTTTTCGCGTGAGAAAGTTTCATGTGTATTCCGTCAGCAGCCTCCATTACCTTGTCCTTCCCATGAAACTTCAATGAAGGCGATATGATTTTCCATATCATCGAAGCGCAATCGCATCCCTTCAGGAGCTCAGACCTCAGTATGTTTATTCTGTCTATCGAATCATCTGAATCGTCAATCAGAGAATAAAGCCTAGAGTTTTTTTTCTCAGAAGATTTGAGCTTTTTCGTATCAGACGCGATGGATTTAAGTGTTTCCAAAAAGGCTTTAAGAAATAATGCGTCTCTGCCGGTTTTGTACGAAAATCCGCAGGTGCTTATCAGAAAAGAGAGACTGGCTATGGCCTGTTGCAGGTTTAAAAGGAGAAGATGTTTTTCTGAATTGGTTTTTTCTAGAGGTTTTTTCATTTAAGCCCCAAAGGGAGAAGACAAGGGAAACAACGTTCAGATTTTAAAAAACTTTTTCTTCTTTTGTATGTTGGGATCTGAACCAGAAAGATTCTTCATCACCGGTATGGCTCTCGTTTTGGTGCTTAAATCATCTCGCACCATTTGTTTTTGTGCGGATTTCACAACCGCCTCTTTTTCTTCCTTGGCCTTGTAGAGGTTTATAGCAGCAAGTATTTCAGTGTATTTAGGTCTTTGGACAGGATGATATGAGAGCATCTCCATTATCATGGAACTTATTTCATCCGGGACTTCGCTTCTTATCTTCGACGGAGGAGGCGGAGGAATATATTCCACTGTCTCGGCAGTTTTCAATCTGCGTCCTCCCTCACTGAAAACATCTTCTTGTTTTGCCGCCTTCTTCTTGATCCTGGAATACACCGTTTCCGCTTCAGTGGCACCGGAAAAAGGGTATTTGCCAGTGAGCATGTAGTAAAAAACAACTCCGTAGCTGAAAACATCGCCGCGTTTGTCCTCAACCCTGCTCTCAGCTTTTTCCGGACTTATAAAATAAGGAGAAACTGATGACGCCAACTCCTCCTTGTTCTGTAAAAGATTGTATATAAAACGGGACTTAAAGAAATTTTTTACCCTTACATTTCCCCTGGCGTCGATATGTATGTTCTTGAGACAGATGTCGTGGTGGGCAAATTCTTTATGGTGTGCGACAGCCATTCCGAGCGCGATTGCCTGAAGCACGTCAACAACCCTGCCTATATCCAAAAGCCCCTGAGTCTCCGGGTTGTAATCAGACAGGGGATATCCGTCCATCTTGGGATATGTGACGAAAAATTGACCTTCTATTTCTCCGAAATTAAGTATCGGGCATATGTTGGGATGTTTCAAGGTGGAGAGAGCTACCGCTTCCTCCTTTGCTAATGCGAAGAATTTGTTATAATCAGGACAATTTCTATCAAGGACGAAGATTTCCGAATCCATGTTTTGTCCCTTGTCAAAGCCCTCATATATGTACACGTGACTTTCGACAGCGACGGGCTTTTCAAGGAGAAGATATCCCATCTCCTTGGGGATTATTATCTCGGAACCACAGTCGGAGCATTCGCATAGAGTAAAAGGTTCTATGCCGCTTGTGTCGACCACTCCGCCGCATCCTTTGCAGATAATTTCGGGCATCGTCCCCTCCGATCACCGGACAATTCATTTGATTTGGTTAAAAGTTCCCTAATATATAACTAGAATCTTGTTTTTTCAAAAATATGGGCCAATTATTTTGCCTGCCTGCAAACTTGGTTATGACGACTTTATTCAGTCTCTCTTCCTTCTGCGTTTATCCAATTTTCTTATCCTGGCAAACTTGGAGAGCACTTTTTTGCATGTCGATTTATTCCTCCCGGTTCCGGAAAATTTTCCGTATAGAATCCATAGGCGCAATATTTCGGCATTACTCAAAATCCCCTGTGAGGAAAAGAGCAGTTGGGCAAGATCTTTTACAATCCATCTTTCAGATAACTTCTTGGATACTATAAGCCTTTGCAGATCTATGAGGTAAACGTTGTCATTTTCAGATGGCACTACGAAAAAATGGAGCAGATACAGGTCTTGATGAGCCAAATTGTTCAAATGCATAAGACCTGCGATTTTCGCGATTTTCGCTATTACGGCTCTTCTCCGTGAAATTCCAGCGTTGTATTCTCCGGAGAGGAATTCCGATGCTCTTACGTAATTGTTTATTCCTAGTGTGAGCACGCAAGTCCTGCCGTCTGGGAATTTTGCGGCGGCGACTGGTTTTGGAGCTGGCAAACCCTTCCTTTCGAAAATTTTCAAGGCCTCCATTTCGTGTAGGGCGCCGTCCAGAAATAACGGTTTAAAGGATATGGCGTTCTTTAGTATTTCCCTTAGCGGGATAGGGTTATACCGTTTCAGATAGAAGCTCTTCCTCGTACCTTCGCAATCGAGGAGAATTTTCTCTGTGCCTCTCGCGGAAGTCTTTTTCTTCGCCTCTTCCCCGCTGAGATTCCAAAGAGATGACGCGTCAGAAATACCATTTGCGCTTAAGATATTCTTAAATTTTTCTTCCGCTACAAAAACGTCCATGCTGCTAGAATCCAAGCAAAATATTTATTCGCGGGATGCAAATTTTGTCGTTGGGTAAAAAGAATAATCAACCGACCCTTTCCACCGTGATTTCTGGATCAATCTCCTCTCGAAGGACTCTCTGTATGCCTTCCTTTATTGTCATTGTGGCGTGAGGGCAGCATCCACAAGCGCCCTTCAATTTCAGCGATACGTTTTTATCCTTGATGGAAACTATTTCCATATCTCCTCCATCAGCTTGGAGGTGAGATCTGAGCTGTTCCAACAATTCCCTGATTTTCTGTTCCATGTTTTTCTCTCTTTTTTATTTTGGTATTACTATGTCTTCTGCTGAAAAATCCTCAGTTCCGAGATTATCTTTTGCTGTATCAAAAGAAGAATTGGCAGAGCGTTTGTAGCCCCAGTCGAGCAGTTTCATGACAAATGCGTCTCTTTCCTTCTGTGTCTTAAACCCGGTGACTACGGCCGCCATTTTCTTTCCACCTCTTTCGCAAGTGACTGTGACGCAGAATCCAGAACGTCTTATGAATCCGGTCTTCATTCCGTTAACCCCCGGGCAAACCCCGATCAGGCGGTTATGGTTCTTCAGCATTGAAGGTTCCTTGGGGACCGAAGGATTTTTAAGGTTTTGACGCGGAAGCTTGTCAATTTTTGTGGATGCCCATTCGACAGCCTGTGGGTATTCCAGAAGCTCCTTTGCGAGAATCACCATGCCCTCCGGACTCGAAATGTTGTCCTCCGCGGCACTGTCGCCCGGAAGCCCGTGCGGATTGTAAAATTTTGTCATAGGCATCTTCAATTCCTGCGCCCTTCTGTTCATCCTTGCGATGAATTCATATGTATTGCCGCCGGATAGAAATTCCGCAACAAGCTCTGATGCGTCATTGGCGCTCATAATCATGACAGCTTTCAATAAATCACCTAGGGGAAAAGTTTCTCTGATGTCAAGATAAAGCTGGCTTCCACCTATCATCATGGCTGTCTTAGACACTTGAATAGGACTTTCCAAGCTTATGTCCGACCTGTTCTTCAGGTCTTCGAACGCAAGCAGTGAAGTCATCATCTTTGTCATGGATGCTATAGGTACTCCGCGTTTTGGCGCCTTTGCCCACAATACATTGCCGCTGTCGAGCTCCACCAGAATCCCTGTTGTGGCTTTGGCGGAAGTTGGCAATTCGGGAATATTTCCAAAGACACTGCCATTGTAGTTGAAGACGAAATCTTTTTTTGCCGGAGGAATTTCTTCTGACGCCTTGTCGTTCCCGGCTGCTGTTTCCTCAACCGATGGAGGCGGAGTTTCTGTGTCCACCTTCTTCTTAAACAATGTTTTCAAGACTAGGAAGTGTGTTGCGGCGACTATTCCAATTATGACGAGTGTTATTCCAAGTTTCTTCATTTTTTCCATCCCCTGTTCACTGCTGAGAACAATGCCAGCAATGCGGCATATTCTATATTTGAATGTTCTCCGGCTCCGTAAAATATCTTCTTATCCTTTTCGCGACGAATCGCGACGTAGGCTATTGCCGTGGCTTCAGCCGTTCTGCCAAGAGACTGCTCGGCAAAATCCTCTATGGTAAAACTAAAAACACCCTTAATATCCATGATCGCATGAGCGGCCGCCGATATCGGTCCATTTCCTTCAGACTCTATGACCATGGGTTTGCCGTTCAACAATACCTCGATCTTGGCCTTTACATGGTGTGGTTTCTTCGAAGAAGAAGTGGAGAATTTTTTCATCTTTAACGGAACTTCAATATTGAAGAAAATCCTCTTGAACTCGGAAAGAACTTTTTCAGCTCCGATTTCTTTTTTCTCCTTGTCGGCCAGCTTCTGCACCACCATCCCTATTTCGGGATGCATTGCCTTTGGAGGCCGGTATCCGAAATCATTTTCAAGCACGAAAACAGCTCCGCCCTTTCCGGACTGGCTGTTTATTCTTATTATTTTTTCATATTTCCTTCCTATATCCGCAGGATCTATGTGCAGATATGGAACTTTCCAAACCGATCCAAACATTTTTGTCGCCTTGTTTTTCTGCCCAAGTCCCTTGCGTATGGCGTCCTGATGCGATCCGGAGAAAGCAGTGAAAACCAACGATCCGGCATAGGGATGCCTTGGATGAACCGGAATGTAAGAAGCATCTTCGACCGTTCTTATGATCGAATTCATCCTGGAAAAATCAAGTCCGGTATTTATGCCACGTGAATGGAGATTGAGAGACAATGTTACTAAATCCACGTTCCCAGTCCTTTCTCCGTGCCCAAATAAGGTCCCCTCTACCCTAGTGGATCCAGCCAAAAGAGTCATCTCGGTCGCCGCCACCGCGCATCCCTGGTCGTTGTGGGCATGGACGCTTATGACAGTGTCTTTGCCGTATTTGTACTTGCTTATAAAGTATTCTATCATATCCGCGTATTGATAGGGAGGTCGTCGTTCAACCGTAGCGGGGAGATTGAGAATGAAATCTCTTTTGCTGGATTTACGCCAAGTGTTTCTGACCGCTTCGCAAAGCTCAACTACGAAATCAAGATCGCTATCCGTAAATTCCTCAGGAGAAAATTCGTACGATATAGTGCTAGTAAGTTTTTCCGCAGAAAGATATTTGTTGATAAGCTCAGTCCCCTCTACGGACATTTGCATCACTTCCTTCCGGTTTTTGTTGAATACTAGCTGGGCATGCAGATCTGATGCGGCAACGTAACAGTGCAGTATCGCGTTCTTTGCCCCCTTTAGAGATTCTACCGTCCTGGCAATTAAGTGCTCACGAGCCTGAGTAAGAACTGATATTCTAACGTCGGATGGAATCTTCTCTTTTTCTATAAGGAATCTTACAAAATCAAAATCGTCTTGCGAGGCGGATGGAAAACCCACCTCTATTTCCTTGAAGCCTATCTGACAAAGCATTTTGAAGTACGATAACTTCCTTTCAGGCGTCATCGGGATTGGAAGAGCTTGATTGCCGTCCCTCAGATCAACGGAGCACCAAGTGGGGCTTTTTTTTATCTCAGCGTCGGGCCATGACCGTTTTTTTATAGGTATTTTTTTTGGATATTTATATTTCACGGAATTCATTTTACGTCCTCCATTTTTTTTGTAATATTGCGCTGAAGACCTGATTTTCAACCCTAGGCCAATTTACGAGAAGAAGGTTTACCTACATTTTGCGTTTGGTCATTGTGGTGTGGAGGCGAAGCCAAGAAGGACGCCGGTGTAGTAACTACTCCAGGTCCTTTCTTGGCAAGCATATGTGCCACAATGGACAAACCCTTGCGGGTTCAATCAGGCAAATTTTGATGAAATAATTTCATGAACTGCGTGCAGTTCATACCATTTTCATTTCCAATATATTATGATTATTTGGCTGATTGAACCGCGAAATATAGGTTTATGCTCCGAAGATCATTGCAAAGCTTACGTATTAGAAGGGGTTTCTATGTTGTTTTGGGGTGACTGAGGGGACTCGAACCCCCGACCTCTTGGGCCACAACCAAGCGCTCTAACCAACTGAGCTACAGCCACCATCAACAAGCGGAGGCGAAATATACATCCGAATGATAAGTAGGCAAGCTTGAGCCATGAATTTTTGCCAAAGACATAGCGCTCAGGATGACACTGGTATTTTAAGTTCAACCGTGCTGCCATTTTGGTCGGATTCTAGAAGACTTAACGCTCCATTGTGAACTTCTGCGACGCATTTGACAAATGTGAGTCCAATTCCAATTCCCCTACCATGATAATTTATGTCGCTTGCGACAATTGGAGAAGAAAGAATTTTGTTGAAATCCTGAGGGAAGCCTCCCCCCTGGTCCTTTATTGTGAACAGGGCGCAACCCTTTTCCCTCATAGCCGATATGAGCACTGAAGAACCCGACGAGGAGAACTTTATAGCATTGTCAAGCAATGCTCCAATAGCCTCAAAAAGAAGCTTCCCGTGGCATTCGAAGTTGAAATCTGTGTCGAAATTCTTTATAAGACGTATTTTTTTTCTGTTTAGAGATATTTCTCGGCTCTTGACGACCTCCTCTACAAGCGTTCTTATTCCAATAGATTTTCTCTCGGAACCGACCGTTTCCGTTTCGAGTTTATTCAAAAATATGCTTTTTTCAGCAAGAGATAGGAGGTCTCTGGCGTTGAGTATTATGTGATTTATGAGTTCTGACTGCTTTTTGTCTAGGCTGGTCGTTCCTTCAAGAAGTTCCGCAAAACCTATTATGGAATTTAGAGGTGTCCTTACCTCATGCGAAAATATGTTTATCACGTCCTCTTTGAGTTTTTCAACTTCTTCAACATGTTTCAGCCGTACGAAAACGTTTACTTTTGCAAGAAGTTCTTCCTTCTCAAAAGGCTTCACGATATAATCGTCAGCCCCCGATTCATAACCCTTTAACCTGTCTCCAAGATCTGATTTTGCCGAAACTAGGATTACCTTTACAAAACTCACTGAGGACGAATCCTTTAAGCGGCGGCAAAGGTCAAACCCATCCATATCAGGAAGCATTACGTCTTGTATGATCAAATCAGGCTTGAAGCTTCCAGCAACGGAAATCGCAGAGGCCCCATCGGTGGCGACAACCACATCATAAAGCCCTGAAAGCATCTCCTTCAGGATGTAAAGATTATACTTGTCGTCATCTACGACAAGTATCTTGGCCCCATGTTTTTTTTCTTGACTCATGCGATTCCTGTCTTTAAATTCGCTGTTTATACTATTAACAATTCGTTAATTGAATCTTTATACGCATTCTTTCAAATCGAAACATGCACCACCGGACTCTCCGGGACAGATTTTTTCGGATTGACATAAGTTTTAAAGATTGTTGGCAAAAACACGGCGAAAATGCGCGGAACGGCAAGATTAAGAGCAAAATATCTATCATCTTTTTTCATTTTGCACTGGCAATTTTACAAAAAAAGCCACCCCGCCATCCTTATTGTTTGCAGCATAAATCGTGCCGCCATGCATTGATATGATTTTTTTGCTGATATATAGCCCGAGTCCGGATCCTGGTTGCTTATTTTCACTGGGACGTTGGAACTCCATAAAAAGTTTATCCATCTGGTGTTTTGGTATGCCGGGCCCCTCATCAGAGACCTTGATGAGATATGCATCGGTCTCCTTTTCGCAAGATATGGATACTGTCGTGTTGGCGTTGGTGTATTTAACAGCATTGCCTATCAGATTGGACAAAGCTATCTGTATCTGTCTGCGGTCTCCTAAATAATCAAAATCCGCTCGTTCTGGCGAGAAAGATGTTGATAGTTTTACATCTTTTGGCTTCGCCTGAGGCAAGAAATTCCATGCGGTTTCACCTATCAATTCGCGAAGCGAGAAGTGGACGTTTTCGCTTTTCGGCATGGCTTCAATTCTAGCGATTTGAAGCAGTTCTTCTATCATTTCAAGCAGTTTTATCGCATTCTGGTAGCTTTTGTCAAAAAGTTCATGAACATCGCCACTGCTGGAATCCTTTCCGAAGCGGGAGAAATTTATTATACAATGGATTGGGTTTTTCAATTCATGGCTCAGAGCATTGAAGAAATCACGTTTTTCCTTTTCGATCTTGCGCGCTCTTGATAAGGCGTCATCCTTTTCCCTTATGCTACTGTGAAGATTCCCATATAATATTTTTAGCCGTTCGGCGGTTTGATCGAAAACATTTTCCACTATTCCTATTTCGTCTTCACGCCCAACACCGGTCCTGAAATCAAAATTACCACTTTGCAGGCTTATCGCCGCCTTCATCAACTTCTTGAGAGGACGATTTATAAGAATGTTCATCATAATCAGCATGACAACTATGCCTATGAGCATTGCAGACATGGCGGCAATTATATGCACACGTGCCGCAGTATTGTCCTCCTCAAAATCCCCGATGCAATAATCAGCAACAAGCCAGCCGCTTGTTGGTTCAATATCCGCGAAAATAAGAAGTTTTCCAAAATTCGTCCTCTCCTCAATCATGCAAGGACTTCTGCTTCTCCTAACGTCGTATGCGAGCGATATCATGGCGTTATAAAAGATCTTGTCGGAGTCACGCTCCAATCTTTTGTCACGGGAAGGGTTATTTGTGTATATTATTTTTTTGTTCTTGATATCCAGCGCCAGCTTGCCCCATTCGAGCCCGACCTTGGAAAGCTCTTCCCCAAAGGAACGCTTGAGCAGAAACGCCCCCTCTGATATGTGATAAATCATTCCACGGAATGGTCCGGACATGATGTTCTGAGTCATTAGCAAGAGATGCTTGTCTTCCTTCCCCTTAACGCCAAGCTCGTGCGCGCTTATTATGGAAACAGTTACACCGTCTCCACGTTTCTTGGAATAACTCTCAAGTATTCTGCTTTTAGCCTCCGGCGCCAGATATCTGCCTGAAAAAGATTCCGAGTCGTTGCCGCTATGGTCAAGCCATCCGACATTTTCATACTTCGTATGGCATATGTTGTTCCCGGTGAGAGTTATTGTTTTTACAAGATCTGCCCTAGAAAATAAGCCCTTTTCTGATTCTAAAGTTTTAGCGACAGCTGATAGTGCCGAAGCGGAGTTGCTTAATTCCCAGAAGGATTTATTTCTTAGCAGAGACAGTCTGTCTGATACGATTTTTATTGCGGTTTCACGATCGATTTTCTCATAATATTTTCGGACTATCCAAAAGGAAATCAACATTGTCACCGCGAACAGCATCGTAAGGGAAAGAACTATTTTCCATATGAACGATTTCCTCACGCACGCCGTAAGCAGATAAATTGCGAAAGCGAGAAGCAAAATCAAAAAAAGAAGATGCCAAAACCACCAAAAAAAAGTCCAAGACACTAGGAACCGTGACATAAGGAAAAGCTCGGCAAGACAGATTAAAACGATCCCGACATTCAAATTCTCTCTTCCTCCATGAGCCATGTAGCTCTTCATCCATGGCACAGAGCCTAGCAAGAAAAGCGCACCCGAAACGTAAAAAAGAAACATGCAGGCAAAAGATATCCCGCCTCCTCCGGAATACGCTTTGGCAAGAAAATTTATGGAAATAAGCGGCATCAGGTTGAAAAGGATAAGCAAACCAAAAACCGGCGGCAAATTCCTCAAAAGAGGAGCGGATATTTCATAGGAATGTTTCCTGAATTCGAAGATGCTCGCGAAAATTATTATTCCCGCAACAAGAGAGCCAGTTGCCTTAAACCACAAAACGTTTGCGTTTGACGAAATAAGCAAGGAATAGGCTAGGTCAGAAATTCCGAGGGATAGAAATAGGAGGCAGAGGTAAAGATGTATCTTGCGAAGGGTCTGTCGGAATATTTCGATGCATACCAAAGATATGAAGAGAGACGCGATTCCGCTCGACCAGGTAATTACAAAAATATCACTCTTGTCTTTCCATACTATGTCACGCCATGAATGAGCGAAAAAGCCGGCAAGAAATATAGGGGCAAGGATAAGTAATGTCAGCAATATTCCGAGCGCCAATCGGTTGGTCACCAGGAAAACAGCGTCTTTAGCCCTTCTAATCAAAGCCCAATCCTAGCCAGAAACAACTGCGTTGATAACACAGGTTCTCAGCAAATTTATTTTGAGTTTAAGATTAAATTCCTTGCGCCTTTGCGCTACATTATTTCTTGACCCAGCGTCCGTCGGGAAGCTCTATCCAAGTCCCTTCGGGAGATTCCGCGGCAATCTGTGCGGCACGATTCGCCCCAACTTTCCCTACCGCCACTTTTGTATTGTTCGCAATAGACTCGTAGGCCTTTTTGCGCACAGCATTTTCTTCGTCAACAACCTCTTTCGCCTGGACTGCCCCCTTGAACACAAGGTAGCCCATGTTATTCTCACCTACTACACCCTGTTTTTTCAAAGCTTTTATTATTGCCAGCCTTTGGGCTGGATCCATCTCGGCGAAAAGTAGCCCCGAAAACAACGTCACACACGCAAAAAACGAAGCGAGAAAAACCTTCAAAACAAATGACTTCTTCATGATTTTATTCTCCTTTTTTGCTTAAATATTTTTTTAACGCCTCTTCGGCGTCTGCATCTGTTATGGATTTCGCAATTTCGTCCTCTTTCTCAAACTTCTTCTTCAGCGCCTCTTGTATCTTTATGTTAACGTCAAGAACGATATGTATCGGCTTGACTTCCACAGGAGCAAGCTCAACCTTGCTCTGGGTTTCAACAGTATGATGCGTGCAAGAGGCGGCAACAAAAAGCACCAAAGCCACTGCCACAAGCAAAATTCCTTGTTTCATCAGACCCCCCTGTCTCTGTCTTTTATAATTTTTTTCAAGACGTTAATATAGCTCATTATGTCGTTAAATGGAAATCTGCAATTCAAATCTAGCTTTATTTGCTGAAATAAAGAGCCTCTTGACCCAGCTTCAACCCTCGAAAACGCTCCTATACGCCTGTCAAAATTAAACGGCAATGGACCGCTCGGTCTCCCAAGAAACTCAATCTTGGCAATAATATCCTCCCCCTCACTGTCAATGCTTATCTTAGACCAGTCATAATTAAAATCCTTGAGAGCCTCAAGTGTCAGGTCTATGCTCGAGAACTGAGCTCCCTCCGTTGGGATGCCGGAAGTGAATGACCCTGCCTTACGTACCTTTATGTTTCCTCCAACCCCGGGACTTGAATAGAAAAATGCGTCATCAAAATCTATCTTGTTTCCGTCGAAGCTAATCGGAATCCTGCCGTTCATCCTGCCTTCACCGTCCGCCTCGCAAATCCCGAATTCGTTCAGCAGAGAAGACAAAAGTATGCGATCAAAATATACCGTGAATTTCTTTTTCTCAGCCGGTTCTATCCTTGTGGCAAAAAGATATAGCTTGCCTTCGCACCAGCCCGCGCTGAGGCGTTCTATGAAAAAAGTCTTTGGTCCCTCAAGCGCGTAGATCAACTCAAGATCTGACAATTTAGATTTCCCAAAACTGGCCTTCCTGGCGAAAAACCGCTGAGAGGGCTGGCTCCTCGAAAAATTCAACTCTTTACTGTTGAAAACTGCTTCAACTCCATCAAGATAAAGACCCATGTCTGGATTAGAGATTGAAGCTTCCCTGAATTTTTTCTCAAATGAACTTGATACAACTCCATCTTTAATAGAGAAAAGATAGTCCACTTTGATGTCGCCCTCAAAAGAATATCCTTCCAAAGCCTTAGCTGTCGTCCCAAGATCAAATTTGTTCAGATGCATGAAATCCTTGTTGGAGGCGCTAAGTGAAAAAGATTTTTCCACACCCAACGATGCGCGAAGTTCAATCGGAAGTTCAAAGCCTGCAGCCGGGAAAAAATAACTGCCATTCATATGCGCTCCTTCCGATCCCAGATTTCCGGAAATAGCGAAATTCCCATAGTCAACGCCAGCGAATTCCAGCTTGGATGCCCTAAGCAGACTTTCTCCCTCCGCAACAAGTCCTCCGCCAGCGAATTTCGCAGAACAACTGACGCCTGATACTTCGAGGGCACCCTTATGCAAAAATCCGTCCTCGAAATCCGTTGACAGCAAAAATCCCCCGTCGCGAATTTCGCAAACAGTATGGAGTTTTTGGATCTTGATATTGCTTCCTTTCACTTCCATATCGTTGTCGGATGTGTCGATTAAAATCTTTCCTTCAAGACCGGATTTTCCATCAAGATCAACGGAGAATCTTTGAAGTTTCCCCGCGTAAGACATTCCTGCGAACTTCGCGAAAACTTCTGAGGAGTTCTCCTTCTTTTCGCAATCGATAAGCCAACCTTCATCTGAAATCCCAACTTCGGCATTTAGATCTAAATGGGATCCGGCAAGAGATTTCCCATTCGATTCTATTCCATTTATAGAGATTTCTGTGGAAATTTTCAAAATGTCATCAGCGACATAAATCCTGCCATTATTCAAGGAAATTTGCGCTGGTATAGGGGACTCAGTCTGTAGACCTCTTCCAGAGAAACTGATCTCTCCTTCATTTATACGCAAGTCCAGGCGCGCGTGACGATTTGGATCCGAGATTATCCTAATATTGCCTTTTTTGTATGAAAAATTGCGAATTTCGCAGCTCAGGCTGGCGTTTAATTCGCTCTCGGATGCCCTCACTTTTCCGCTCGCGTTCAGACTTCCATCAATCCCTTCCGCAAAACCTGGGAGCGATACCGCCGAAGCGGCGGAGTTCAATTTTAGTGAAAAATCTTTAGAAAGAGAAGCTGATAATAGGATTTCTCCGGAAAAAGCTTCGCTGTTCAGTTTTAATGTTAATAATTCATTGGAGGAGTTCTTTATCTCGCAATCAAACGGTAAAATTTTCTTCCCTTTCTTCGCATCTAAAATATGGATCTCCCCCCCCAATATCCTAAACTTGAAATTTCCCAATAATGAAAAAATCCACCGAGATGATTTCAGCTTCGAAATAGATTTATTGACCAGAGGCCTTATTGAATCCACCACACTTTGAATCGAAGATCCTGAGGAGACCTTTTGCTTCTTCGCGGAATTCGCTCCGCCTATACGGATTCTAAGGCCTGAAACTTTTAATTCATTCGTCCCGCCAATCCACCAAAAAGGATATCTCGCAACTATTTGATCGGATTCGAATAGGACTTTATCGTCCTTTGAGACTACTATCTCATTTATCTCAGATGAAAAAATGCCCACCTTGCGAATTTCGCACGAAATACTTAGACCCGACGCTTTTTCAATCTTTGGTAAGAAAATCTTGCTTGCTATGACGGGAGCAAAAAATGATATTGAAAAGATCAAAAACAGGAAGCAGAGACCCAATATCGCCCAAAATTTTCTCCTCCTTCTGAAAAAAGAGATGAAATGACTAAAATCGAAAATTCCTCGCCTGGATTTTTTCCGTCTCATTATGCTAAAACACCATTCATTGTAATATAAAAATTAAGAGGGTCGGGCGACTAAGAACTCAATAGTTCCTGTCATAGGCGATTTTCCCAAAATCTACGTTGATGACGCAGTCGGAACCGGCATTCAGCTTTAGTGATTTTATAAAACACTTGTCATAGCCCTCTGCCTTAAATTGGAACGTATAAGTCCCGGGAGCAAGCCAGCCAGTCTCGTATATGTGAAAGTTGTTGTTGAAAGTTTCAGTCCTCAAAAGTCTTCCCTGCGAATATATGTCCACCTTGAACTCGCTCGGAGCATTCTTGAGTTGCCCTACAAGCCTGGTCTGTTTATCCCAGTGTTCGGAATTCCTTTTTAAATACAGGGGACTGCTGAAATATATCTCCTTGTATTTCCCAGCAAAAGAAGAAACCCCCATCAGCATCAGAACGACCACGCAAAGCGAAGGGAATTTCCCAAATCCCGCTAAGCGGTCTTTAAGTTTGAAAATTTGCTTCATAATCAACCACAAACAGTTTCGAGAATATATAGCTGACAAGCCGTTTATTCAATACTTCAGAATCTGTTTTTTACTTAGACTTGAAGATGATAATCCTTTTGGAATCGATCAGAAGAATCTCAAGAGCAAATTTCGAAGATATAAAATTCATCGTCTCCTCATTGTAAAAAGACACGTGCGTGAGGTCTCTTGAGTAATACCAGGATTCGAAATTTTCCTTTGTTGTCCAAAATTCCGTCATTACAGCAAGAATTGCTCCGGGTCTCAGCAGCCCGCATATTTTCCGTATTTCATGTCCGGGATTATGGAAATGTTCAAAGCATTCCGTCGAAAAGATGAAATCATATGGCGGGCTGAGAATATTGTCAGCAAAGAAAATGTCGTAATTGTCACATTGGAAACCTCTATCCTTCAAGAGTTTTGACAATATCGGCTGTGGTCCGCTCCCATAATCCAATCCATGCATTCCGAGTTTGAGAAACGGAAGTGTCGGAGAAATAAGCTGATTTAGAAAATCAAGGTATCCTTTGTTCTCGGCGTTGTTCCTGTGCATCAGGTAGCGGGATTTTTCTTTTTCAGGCGTCAACCTGCATTTTGAATCCATAAATATAAGGTGGCAATTTGAACAAATATGGTATGACCTTTTGCCAGAAACGGCAGATTCCTTGAATCCAGGATCTGAACACAATGGGCACTCTATTTTTTTCTCAAGATCCATCTTTTTTCTTACGTAAAACTTTTAACACTAAAACACTTACCACTCCGCTCGCAAATCCTCCGATATGAGATGTCCATGCAACATCATCCATTTTTCCAGGATTTTCGGATATATATGCGGAAAATATTTGCATTAAGAACCAAATTCCTAGATATCCTACGGCGGGAATTTCGTAAATCCCACCCCATACAAGAGTTTTAATCCTGGCGCGCGGATATAGCGCCATATATGCTCCCATGGTTCCAGCTACCGCTCCGCTCGCCCCGACAAGCGGAAGAGTAGCGTCATAGTTAAATATTGTGTAGCAGATTTTTGCGCAGAAACCAAAGAAAAAATAAAGACCAATAAATTTAATGTGTCCGAAATAATCCTCCACATTATCCGCAAATACCCAGAGAAAAATCATGTTTGTCGCGAGATGCATGAATCCAGCATGGATGAACATGGACGTAAATGTCGAATATAAATGGATTGGAGAACCAAGAACTGACGATGGGATGAATCCCAAGATCCGGTGCATATCGGAAATTTGCATGTCCGACAGGAAAATCGTCTCAAACAGGCACACGAAAGAGTTCAGCAGTATTATGCATGTGACCACTAATGGGAATTTCGCCACCTGCATATCGTCGCCCATCGGAATTATAGTTCTGGGGAAAAGATAAAAATTCCATAATCGTAAAGGATTTACGTCTTTGCTATCCGGATATTTTTCCCTTAACAACTTCTCGTTCGCATCCGCAATCGCGTATCCCATCCGGTCGAGAATCGGATTTCCCTTGATAAGAATTGAAAGCTTAAGCAGTTCCCCCGAGTCAGTCCATATTCCACCACATAGATTGCATTTATCCACGAGCACATTCGAGTCATACGCGAAATTCACTTTTTTCATATTTGAGAGGCATCGTGGACACGTTCTGGGTTTTTCAGTGCTTGCCCAAGCCTTTTCAACCTTCTTACTAGGTTCTATCTTCGCATCTGAAACCTTGCCCTCTTCTATCATGTTTTGGATTGTCTGACAAATCTCTTCATGGTCAAACCAAACACCATCGCAGGAAGGACACACATCTATTTCTGTCCCCTTGTAATTGAATTTACGCAGACTTTGTCCACAAGCCGGACAGTTCATGTTTTTCTACCTTCATCCAAGATTAGATTACTTTTTAGCGGCAAGGTTCTTTTGAGTTTGTTTTGATAAATTGTTCTCGGACGATATCTATATCGCCCTTCAATCAATTTACCCAAACATCCCTCAAAATATCTCTTGTCTTTCCTAAACTCTTTGAACGCAACTTAGTATTAGTGTACAACTGTTTATATTTTTTCACAATGATTTTTTGTGAAATATGTAGGTTGGGTAGATCTGAAAAGTCGGAGTTCTCGGCATTTGTCAATACGACAGAATCCGCCCATCTCAGATTATCGGCTAGTTTTTTAAATTACATTCCGTATTATTGCTTCGGTCAGCAACTTCGAGGTGTTCAAGATCCCCCGTATGTCCGCGATTTCATAGCCGTGCGTATTGTCGCACGGAAATGATAGGCACGCCGCCATGCTGCAAAAACCCTGCTGCAGGGTATGCGAGGCGTCGGTGCCAGCCCCCCAATAATAGGCTGGCTGTGCGCCGAAACCCAGAGTTTCAGCCAAGTCCAGCAACACATCGCTGGTTTTCTTGCTGTAGACTCCTTTGGGACCGTACCAAATCACAGGCTGATTATTCAGAAGGACATCATATTCTTCCGCAACTGGACCGATTTCCAGCGCCAGGGTCCGGCTTCCCGGCAGATGGCTCGAGGCAAACGCGGCACCCTGTGAGCCCACTTCCTCCATCGAGGTACCTATGAAATAGATGTCCTCTTTCGGAAGAAACTTTTTCGCCCGGAGCCGTTCCAAGGTCAGCCGCATTACCGCGAAAGCCGTTTTATCATCCTGATTGTACCCACACACCGCGTGATTGGCTACGATCGGTTTCTTGAATTCACGGGCGACCACAATCCGCGTCCCCGGATAAACTCCTTGTTCCCGAAGTTCCTTTTTTGACAGGGTAGTGTTGACGAAAACATCATTGATGGTCAATGGCTTTTTATCTATAAAATCTCTTATCTTGTTAACTGGCGAAGTATGGAGGGAGCCGATTGAAAGAACACCTTTAACAATGCCACCGCGACCGAGAATGTCGACCGGACACTCACCCATTTTCCAAGGGTAGAAACAGCCACTCATATCGACTAGGATGTGCCCATTGTCGAGAATGCGCTTGACAGCCAACGCGATTTCATCCTTGTGCGCCATTATCCGGAGAGGATCGCGGCTGCTTTTGCCGCGCAAAATCCCGATGACATTGCCGAACTTGTCCTGGGAAACTTGGTCGCAATAAGCGCCAAGCCATTTCAGGAGTACCGCGTCGATTTCATCTTCCTCCCCAGGCGGAGAATGGGTCACCAGGATTTCATTAAGCAATTCCATCAAATGGGCTTCATCTTTCATTTTTTTTCCTTTATTATATAAGTTAAGCGGGGAACTAATTCCCTAAAAATCAATATAAGCTCGATAAGCTCGATTTGAAATTCCAACTTAATCTTTGAACAATACAACTACCTCTCTTCTCATGATTTTTCAAATAATATTAAGGTCAAGAAAAAAACGAAGACAGACAGAAAATATCTTCGCAAGACAACAGCACGACCCATCGGGGGCGTGCCTATGTCGGGGGATCGCGGGGATCGGGGTC
>CAZXAC010000028.1:0-17856 GCA_964638335.1 uncultured Lentisphaera sp.
AATGAAAAACGCGGGAATCAAACAGAGCAGAACATGCTCGCGAGCATACCATTTAACCAAATGGAAAGACTCAAGAACCGCATTGTCAAAACGCATACACCCAACCGGCAAATAGAAACAAAGCACAAAAACTGTGAGAATAAGAGCAAGCTTCTTCCATTCGTTCTTAAATTCCATAAATTACGTCCCCTTAGATTTAATTTGGCTAATTAACCAAATTATTTATAGAACCATTTTTTACACGGCATCCACGCAATCCATGAAACGAAGTAGACATGGAATCCTCAGCCTGTAAAACACCTTCTTTCCGCGCTTTTCCATTTCAACTATTCCAGCCTTCCTTAGAACAGTCAAATGCTTGGATACGGTGGAAAAATCATGCCCTATCAGTTCAACAAGACGGCAAACACAACGTTCCCCTTTACCAAGTTCATCCGCCATAAGCAGACGCGAAGGATGCCCAAGCGCCTTTATCACTCTAGCTCTCTTCTCGTACTTTTTAATATTAGCTTTCATAAAAAACCTTTTAATTGGCAATTTAACCAAATATTCCTAAATTGCAAGGGAAAAATCACTTTTTATTTTAAGAAACTTTGTCTTAAGGGGCAAAAACCGTATCCAATATCAAAAAGGACAAAAACAGGTAAACATTCTTGAATTGAATCTCCGATATGCTTAATTTCATTCAAATACATAAAAGAAGAACCAAGATGTTTTTGGGATCTAGATTTCTAAAATCTTTTTGTTTGTTATCTTTTTTTCTATTGCCTTTCACAAAATCGTTTTCAGATGATTCCGAAGTCGAAAAGAAGGTTTTGGATGTCGGGGAGATAGACGAGAAGATTTTTCTCGAATTACGTGCCCCATACTCTGGGAGGCCTAAACCAGCAGACCTCGTCTTTGAAGAGCGACTTGTGGAAAAATATCTCGAATCTCTACCAGAAAATATAAGAGACGCTGAAAAGAAAAGATTTGAGATAATAAAAGGGGTTAAGAATCATATCATAAGGCTTTTTGAGAGAAATACCTTCACCATAAAAAATGGTCTGAAGTTAAGGTCTGGACGAACAATACAGGGAACCATATCTCTAGCAAATGAAAACGTTTTTATACTGAGGAAAGGAAAGTCTGTGAAAGGACAAACCTACAAATGGGATGATCTTTCCATCGAAGGATACACCGAGATTCTAGAACAATTCGCGGAGAAAAGACTTTCCATAAACGCTGGAAAAGTAAGCAAGGAAGATAGTAGAAAATTCGCCGCAAATGATTATATAATGCTAACCCTTCTGTGTGATTGGTACGGAGAATATGGGCTTTCCTCCCAATATGCCAAAAGAGCTGTACAGCTTAGATCAGAAATAAAGAACGACTTGAACACTCTCTTGTTTAAGTAGTATTCGCTATTCTCATCGCCGCGCAAGCGGCTCCAAATCCGTTGTCTATGTTAACTACTGTCACTCCGTTGGCACAACTGTTCAGCATCGCTAACATAGCAGCAATCCCTTTCATGGAAGTCCCATATCCTACGCTTGTTGGAACCGCTATTACAGGACACGAAACTAGGCCGCCTATCACGCTTGGCAGGGCTCCCTCCATCCCGGCGACAGCGATTATAACGTCAGCCTGCCTCAATACTTCGACATTTCTCATGAGCCGATGAATTCCCGCCACTCCGGAATCGGCTATAAAATCACATTTAAAGCCGCACGCTTCAAGAGTCCTGAGCGCTTCAAGCGCTACAGGAAGATCACATGTGCCAGCGGTCACAATAGTAATTTTGCTCCTTGCGGAACGTATTTTGCCGGATTTTATATAAAAAACACGGGCCCTTTCGTCGTAAACTCCCTCTCTAAAGAACTTTTTAAGTTTGAGTCCATTTTCAAAGCATAACCTAGTCACGACCACGGCTTCTTGGCGTTTGCGAATTTCGCGTACGACGTTTCTAAGCTGATCCAGCGTTTTACCTTCACCGTAAATAAACTCTGGGAAGCCGCAACGCTCCGACCGGCTTTCATCGTAGTTGATTTCTTTGATTTTTTTCATAATCCCAAAATACCTATTTATAAAGTAGGTCTAATGCCAAGAGGTATTTAAAAATATTTTCGTAAATATATATCCGACAGCCGCCAAGCCAAAAGACGTTCTGCAGAAAGGTCTGAAAAATGTCTTTTTCGATGGATGATCCGCAAAAATAAGAACGCCAAAGTATCCAATAAAATAGGGAAAAACTCCAAGAGCCAAAAAGATTTTCATAAATAAATCCTCGCAGTTCGTTAGAAAAAACATTGAGATCAACATCGGGGAAATTGCCAACTGCCACCATAATTCAGGACCGAACCTGACCGCTCCAGTCTCGAATCCCTTGGAACGATCAGCTTCAGCATGATATGAGTCGTGATGCATAGACCCGCATAGCATCGCGAAACCGAAGAATGAAGATTCCGGAGAATTAATCGCGTGGACAAATGATGAGCCAGCAGCCATCATCCCGAGAACAAAATGCAAGAATCCTCCCAAAAAATTACACATCATCGAAAGGATAAAATAATTTTTCCCGAATAATGAGTAGAAGTTCCAACTGATGATTATAAGAACAATCGGGAGAGCGATAGAAGGTTTCATAAAAATCAGCATAAGTATTGCCGCCAATGGGATTATAATCCCCTTTGATATTTTTATATTTCCCCCTTTGCTCTCGAATTCATCGTTAACCGTCTTTATATGCCACCCACCAGCGAAAATAACAGCCAGCAGAAAAGGCATTCCGATTAAAAAATCCCTATAAGATTCGCCACATCTTGCCGCAGCGACAATCGGTATACCAGAGGCGAAAAATATCTCTGCGATTTTCGCAACTGTCCTATTATTCGGCATCTAATCCCTCCCATCTCTCAACATCAAGAATGAGCTCCCTGAATATTCCCGTTTTCGCAGATCCCTCGCAAAAAATATATTCCTCCTCCTTCGGAGTCCTGTCCCCATGGATATTAATCTTGAGATCCCCCAATCCAAGCGGACTTGCTTTTGAATTTTCATCCACATAAAGTTTAGCAGCTGAAAAATTAGGATTGCTTATAGCGGGGACAATCCCTTCTTCGACAAATTTAAAATTCCCTCTCAGATATCTCACTCTGCCTCCCGCAAAAGCGTGAACCTTATCTGGGAGTTTTCCCTTATTTCTCCACTGGATTTCGCGCAGCTCAGTATAACTTTTAGCATCAGGAAGCGGGGATGAAAGCTTAAAAATGTATTGTCCGCGCTTTTTGCCTGGCAGGATTAAAGGCAACATAATAAAGAGAAATAAGCTAATAATGATTAATATTGGGAACGCGGAAACTTTTCTAATTTTTGATTCTTCGACCTTATCAGAGCCTACGAAAAAACCGACCAAAAGAACTACAATAATGGGCTCTATAATGAAACGATACTGCGGAAAAGGCACTGATATGATGTGAACCATTATATAAGCAACAAGAAGCATGAAAATCCAAATTCTGTTAGAAAAAAAAGATTTGAAAGCGCCCCTTATCAAAGCCTTTTTCACTACCAGCATAGCGGCAAGACATATCAGGGAGAAATACACTATCCCCTCAAAATCTGGCAAGGGGATAAATATTTTTTCTGCCAAATAAACAGGATTGAAGTAAGCTTGAGGCAGAAAAATCCTTTTATAAAAATCAGGGAAACACCATCCCCTTAATATCCTCAAGAAACCATAGGCCAATACTTTTAGGTGATTTTCTTTCAACAGCAAACCCACATTACGACGCGCTTCATCAAAATACATCCCCTCACTCCAATCCCTGCGCTCCGAATCATATATGAAATCCATAGCCATATTCGATGAAAGTTCTATGTCGATATCGGCGCTCTCCAATCCATGCCAACCAGGAATAACAATCACCGGAATCAAGGTGCCCTGAACATTATAGTTCCTCCAGCTCCAAGGAACACACAACAAAACAACAAAAATCACTGGAACCGTCGATCTCAGCAGCCTTTCTTTTATGTCTGTCCGGCCCTCTCCTATTTTAAGAAAAATAACTACCGGCAAAACCGCAATCAAAGGAAGAAATGAAGGCCTAGTGTGTATCAAAAAAACATATGCCAAAACCATCGAGAGACAATTCCATGAAAGAATTTTTTCATATTGCAGCAAAGTTATCAAGAAACAGAATATCAGGAACACCGCGAATATTTCGGTGGTACTGAAACGTACATATATGAAAGAAGGAGCGAACAAGGAATAAAGAAACGCCGCCCATAATCCGACCTTCCTCCCAAAAACAAGAAGGCCAAAAACGTAAACTAGAAATATGTTAATTGTATCAAGAATCAGGTTCAGAGCCAAAGGCGTCCAGACGTTCGAAGAGATAAGATTGGCTAACGCTAGAAGAGCAGGGTATGCCGGAGCCCGCATTGAACGAGTGAAAAAACACTCAGACCATGCCCCGTAGATTTTATTTTCACTTATGTTCCTAGCGAGCTCCCGGTAGTTCACTTCATCAGTGGAAGACGGAGAATCATAGGTCGGCCCCGGTCCATTGTTCAAAATGACAGCCAATCTGAGGACAAAACCTAACACAATCAAAGTGGGGAGAATATATTTTTTAAGGTTCTTCATTTATGTCCTCGGATACTTAGATTAAGCAATGTTTTAAATATGAAGAACATGTCTTTCAGAAGACTTCCTTCCCGCAACATAAGCAGAATGGTTGACATTGCCCTAGTTGGATTCATGTAAAATTTGAAATACGCTTTGCGTATCATTCTCCTCAACATTCTAGCCTGTTCTAAACTCCTTGCCTGCGGAACTGGACTGTCGTAGTTCACCTCTAGGTAATCCTTAAAATCTGGGGTCTCTCCCCATATATCAAAAAGTTCGCTACCAGGCAAAGGGGTTACTGCAAAGAAATTCACATGGTTGCCCGGAAGGGAACTTGCGAATTTCGCAGTCTTTATCATATCTTCTTCCCTCTCAAAAGGGAAACCCATCATGAAATAAAGCATGAGTCTGAATCCATGTTTCTGAAGTTTTTCCAGGTTCCCTGGAACTTTCGATAGATCAAGTTTTTTACCTATCCTGTCTATCACCTGCTGTTCGCCGGACTCGACCGCAACCGCAAAAAGATAAAACCCAGCCCGTTTCATCAAATCAAACATCTCCTTGTCATAAATATCCGCTCTGATGCCGGACGGAACAGCGAATCTCGCCTTCTTCTGGATATTTTTGGATAGGATTAAAGAACATATTTCCTTTACCCTGTCTACATTAAGGGTTAGGTTATCGTCCCAAAAATGTATTTCCCTCGCTCCATATGAATCAACCAACATGGAGATCTCTTCCACAACATTTTCAGGACTTCTCACGCGATAGAAACTACCATGCACAGATTTTGTGCAATTGATGCACTGATAAGGACATCCTCTGCTGGAAATTATCTGCGCAACAGGTTTTAGTCCGGGGTGATGATAGTTGCTCAAGTTGACAAGGTCGTATTCTGGAAACGGTAGAGCATCGAGATCGTTTATATAGCTTTCCCTTTTGTTGACTTTTCTGATTCCTTCATCGAAGTAAACTATTGATGGAATTTCGGATAACGGCTTCCCTCTGCAAATCAATGATGCCTGCAATTCGCCCTCTCCCGATACCATTATATCGGCCATGGATTCTGAGATCAATTCATGTTGAGAAGATGGATATGGTCCGCCCCATATTATTTTCTTATTAGGAAAATTTTTTCTAACAAAATTTGATATCTCAACGGCAGAACCTGCATGAGCTACAGATACTGTCAAAGCAATAGTATCGTGATGTGGGGCCTTTTCCTTGATGAGTCTGAAAAGTTCTCTTCGTGACAATATCCCGCCATCTATCAAATCAACCTTCTCGCCGGCTTGACGAACCGAAGCGGCGACATACAAAATTCCTGGATGAGGAAAGGAAAACCATAGATCATATTTAGGAACTATAAAAAGCATAAATCGTAAAAAATAATATTCTACATGTCTTGCAGATGAAAATATCCCTTCTAAACAGTTTTGCAAAATACTGCAGACATGCGGAAAAAGTGTGCGAATGAGATTCCGCACAAGCCAAAATTGGCTCCGTAAAAAGGAATACAACCCAGATGATTATCAAATGTAAGAAGCGGTTTCACCTTCGACTCAGGACTTCTTCCTCATATTTTTCCACTTGAGCTATCAACTCCTCTCCAGTGGGAACATTATCTTTCATACACCAGTAGTCGTACACGATTCCAAACGGCATGGATTTCATCAATTCAAGCATTGCAAGGCGTTTGAACCCATCTCCTGAAGCCTCGGCCAATTTTATTTTAGAAGTCGGCTCCAGCATAGCGCGCAGAAATGCCTGCTGAGCTGCTCTCATGCCCACAACATATGCTCCTATACGGTTTATGGTCGCATCAAAATAGTCCAGTCCAACATAAACTCTGTCCAAAGCGTTGCAGCGTACTATTTCGTCGGCAATGAGTTGAATCTCGTCATTCAAAACAACGACATGATCGCTGTCCCATCTCACTCCACGCGTAAGATGCAGTAAAATCTCATCCACGAAAGGCAGACAAGATGAAATCTTGTCACCGACCTGTTCCGTCGGATGAAAGTGTCCATTATCAAGGGTTATCAATTTATTGTTCTTCGCCGCGTAACTCAGATAGAATTCGTGCGATCCTACGACCATCGCTTCCGAACCTATCCCAAAAAGCTTGCTCTCAACCGAATCTTTAAGATACTTTTCTGGAAATTTTTCAGAGAAAATTTCGTCGAGGGAATCCTTTAGAAGTTTTCTATGGGTGAACCTGTCAACCGTCACGTCTTTTGAGCCATCAGGAATCCATAGGTTGTGGACACAAGTGGAGTTCAACTGTTTTCCCATTTCAGCCCCTATGCGACGACATCTCTTAACATGTTCGATCCAGAATTTTCTTATCTTAGGATTCTTATTTGAAAGAGTGAAACCGTCTTCAGCCATCGGATGGGAGAAACAGGTCGCGTTGAAATCCAAGCCTATACCCATCTTGCGAGCCCAATCTATCCAGCTTTGAAAATGTTTTTTCTCTATCTTGTCGCGATCCACCCGCTTCGAGCCAAAGTCTCCGTATATCGCATGCAGATTCAACCGCTGTTTTCCCGGAACAAGAGACATAACTTTCTCTATATCCGCGCGCAATTCGTCAATATTTCGAGCCTTGCCTGGACAATTCCCAGTCACCTGAATCCCGCCTCCACTGAGCTCGGCATCTGGAGATTCAAAGCCACCTACATCGTCTGCCTGCCAACAGTGAAGACTTATCTCCATCCGGCTGAGTTTTTTTATCGCCGTGTCGGTATCAACTCCCATAGAGGCATAGGATGTTTTTGCCATTTCATACGCTTTTTCAATCTGATTACTGTTTTTTTTCATTTTCAATCCTGTTTTTAGTTAAGCATCACCTGACCGCCAGTAACAGGGATTGCCTGCCCGGTTTCGTATTCCTGCTCTATAACATAATAAATCGCCCGCATTACGTCTTTAACTGAACATCCGCGCCCGGCCGGAACTTGGGCTTCATAAAAATGTTTCACATCAGCAATATTTTTCGCACCCGGAACCTTGCCAGCTCTCAAGTATTGAACGAAAAGTCCCCTCTCAGGATCCGACCACAAAGGTCCGTCAAAGAAATTACCCGGACATATGGAATTGACTTTTATATTGTGCTCTATCAGTTCGAGCGCAAACGATTGGGTCAGCCCCACACCACCGAATTTTCCCCCGGCATAACTGAAATTCTTTTTGCTACCACGTAATCCAGATTTTGAGTTTATCTGTATGATGTCCGCAAAACACCCTTTCATGTGCTCCAATTGAATGCGCATCACCGCCGATGCGCATCGAACTCCATAATAGTAGCCCTTGTAGTTCACATTGGTCATCATTTCGAACGACTCCGGACTCAGCTCATCAAGCCCACCGGCGCGCAATATTCCAGCATTGCTCACATAAACATCAAGTCCACCAAACTCCAATACGGTTTCGTGTATAAGTTTCTCGACTGAACTAAGGTCTGAGACATCCGTCTTGACAAAAATCGCATGATTGCCCGAAGATATCTTGTTCAGTTCAGCGGTGAATTCAGTACCTTTTTCTTGGTTCAGATCTGCGACAACTACGTTGGCACCCTCGCGCATCATATCCTCAGCTATTCCCTGCCCGAACCCTTGCGCGGCTCCTGTTATTATAGCAATTTTGCCGCAGACTTTTCCTCGGCTTGCAGCAGAAGACATCTTGCGCCTATAATTCTCAGATTCCCACCCCTCTATGAATTTTATCTGCTTCGGAGTCATGAAATGAGGACCTCCGAAATTTTGTGACAAGTAACTTATTTTCATAAGATCTTCAAAGACATCCAATGAAAGTGTAGCTGACCTATTGTTTTCACCGGCGGCAACGAGTCCCCAATTTTTTATAAGAATGATGCTCGGTTTGAATCCAAAATCTCTCTCGTATTCGACAAGCCGCATTTTGAATTCCCTGATTATCTTTTTTGAATCTCCTTCGGCGTCCAGATAGAGTGGTCTTGCCTTGCAATAAACGATGTTGTCAGGGGTAAAAGGAAGCGAAACCATCCGCGCAATCTTGGGAGACTTGCAGAAATACTGCGTCAAAGCATTGCTTCTCGTCTTGAGGATTTTTATGTTCCCGACATCAGAAAGCAATCCTCTGATCGCGGGAAGCGCCTTTGCGATTTCGGAATTGACCTTCCCTTCTCCTGACGGGAAATCATAGGTTGAAACGGATTTTATCTTATTTATAAGTTCTTCATATACGGATTTTATCTCGCGAGGACTGTCCGCTCCCACGAAAATTCCGTGGTTACGGATTAATATTATCTTGGGCTCCCTGCGATTTTTTTTCCTGTAGAAAGCAACTCTTTCTGACAGGGATTTGAAAAGCGTGTATCCGGGATCCACATAATCCACGCACAATACATCGCTTGGGAAAAATCTCTTAGCCGCAATTTCAAAATCATTTCCACACAACACGGCATTTATCCAAGTCGGATGCGTGTGCATTACGAAATCATACGCTATCAGATGATGCAAAGGAGCTTCAACGGAAGGACGAAGGCCCCTATCGTTATCCACACAGCATTTCATCATGTCCTGCAGTACAAGCCTCTCTCTTTGCGCTGGATCGGACGGATAGTCCTTCTTCGACATCTCATCTATTAGCGGGCGACTCATTTTTACGAATCCATCCTCGCTTATTTCTCCCATATCAAAGCCGCTCGCCTTTACGTAAATAAAATTTTTATCTTTGAAGGAACTATTCCCTCCTCCTCCTATTACAAAGTCCTTGTTTTTCCCATAAAAGTTTGACAGTTTTACCAGTTCGGAGAGTTTTGTTTTCATGTTCTCGTTTTGTTTTGATTTTCTATGCCATTTAATAAAGGCAATATTATATTTTCTTACGGTGAAAATAGTTCTGACGATTAAAAAAGTCAAGCAACCTGAAAAAAAAACGTAAACGGCGTTTTGTTAAAAGGTGAACGCAAGAGTAATGAATGGCCAAGTCGATGAACTTGATATTTTCATTCGCAGTGTTATAGGTTTTTGCAAAAAAAATGCTTATGAGCTTATGAGACAAAACAGAAAATATTCCAGAATGAAAACAGTTTTCAAGACCTGCTCCGATGAAGGCAGGGCGGCGCTCGTTGCCTACGTCACCGGAGGAGATCCCGATAAATCGCGAGCCATCGAGACGGCATCAGCCGTAGTAGAAGGCGGAGCCGACATTCTTGAGGTGGGGATTCCTTTTTCTGATCCTCTTGCGGACGGAGAAGCCAATCAACTCGCCGCCGAAAGAGCCCTTTCTAGTGGAGCGACACCAATGTCAGCCCTGGAGGAAATTGCCATACTTCGTAAATCATATCCGAATCTTCCTATAGTAATATTCACTTATCTAAATCCTATTGCGTTTTCATCCAAATTTTCCTTTGATGAATTTTGCGCCAAAGCCTCGGAGTCTGGAGCCGACGCAATGCTCTGCCTAGACATAACTCCGGAAGAAGACAGCAGATCTAAGAATGATATAAAATATTCCGCCACTCTGAAAAAATACCGAATAGGTTCAGTAAGCCTCATCACTCCAACGACCCCACAAGACAGAATTCCAAGACTTGCGAAATTCGCAAACTCCTTCATATACTACGTGTCTAGAGAAGGCGTGACTGGGGAGAGCAAAGATTTCTCTGCAAATTTTTCGGACAAGATAAAGTTAATAAAAGGATGTAGCAGTCTGCCGGTCGTAGTCGGTTTCGGAATATCAACCCCTGAACATGTGAAGGCAGCTGCATCAACAGGAGTTGACGGAGTGGTCGTAGGAAGCGCTATAGTTCGCAGAATAGAAGCTTTGGCAAATAAGGATGAGACCATTGAAGGTATAAAAAATTTCGTTTCCAAACTCAAGACAGGAGTTAAATGTGGCTGATTTATCCGCAAATCTTGGAAAGATATGTCTTAAAAATCCTGTTGTTACAGCTTCCGGAACATTTGGATATGGAAGAGAATATCTCGAATACTGCCCTCCAGAAAAACTTGGCGCCGTCACCGTAAAAGGAATTTCGGTCTTCCCTTGGGATGGGAATGCAACCCCGAGAATTGCCGAAGTCTATGGGGGAATGCTGAACTCCATAGGATTACAAAATCCGGGAGCGGAAAAATTTCTACAAGATGATGAATATCTACCTTCTCTTCGCAGGACTGGAGCAACAGTATTTGTGAATATATGGGGAAGAAGCGTTGAAGACTACAGAGACGTTGCAAGTATCTTGGATGAAAAATCTGAAGGCATAGCCGCTCTGGAAATAAATATCTCTTGTCCAAACATAAAAGAAGGTGGAATCGCGTTCGGGACGGATCTGAAACTGGCGGCAAAGGTAGTGTCAGAGGTCCGCAAGGCGACAAAACTTCCCCTGATAACCAAGCTGAGTCCAAATGTAAGTAAAATTGCGGACTTCGCAAAAGCTGTGGTAGACGCCGGATCGGATATAATTTCTCTGATCAACACCCTACCCGCAATGGCAATAGATGCAAAGACAAGAAAACCTAGGATAGCATCGGTAACGGGAGGTTTCAGTGGTCCTGCGATAAAACCTGTCGCGCTGAGAATGGTTTACGATACAGCTAAGGCTGTAGATGCACCCATCATAGGAATGGGAGGCATAGCCTCTGCCGAAGACGCGATAGAGTTTATTCTGGCTGGAGCCGATGCGATAGCGGTGGGAACCGCGATTTTCGCTGATCCATCTGTTCCCCTTAAGGTAATATCCGGAATAAATGATTATTTAGATTCCAATGGAATTAAAAAGCTTTCGGATATTGTTGGCAAACTTGAGTTTGGAAATTAATCAGACTTTCTCGAACTCTTCAGTGAATTTTCTTATCTCTTCGAAGGATTTAAATATTTCTTCAATTTTATCGATCTTGTCCTTGTTCATTTCGGAGCCGTCCTCATCAAGAGAAATTATTGTGTCTGAAAGATTCGCAAGAAAAAAAGAAAATTTCTTAAAATCTCCCTCAGGAACATTGCTTAGAAGTATTCCCTTTTTTTCGATATCCAACACAAAAGAAAGAATACTATCGTATATATCAAGAAGTTTCCGCCTGAAAACGCCCTTGACGGAATCAACGTTGAATTGATAGCTTTCAGAAATCTGCTCCCACCTGTCTTCCATCATCATTTCAAAAGATATCCTTTGAGCTTCATCTGCGAAAGGATTTGCTGCGAATGCGGTCAGTCTTTCGTTTACTGACGACAGAGAGAGTCTGCTGAAAAGGGCATCTCTTATGTATGAATCTATCAAATCTGGAAGTATTGTCAGTCCTATGTCTTCAAGGATGTCGCCCATTAAACCTGTTGCTCCTTTGGATATGGAAATCATACCTTCATCAACAGCATCTGCGGATTCATCTTGGTCAACGCGATTGCTCCAGAGGATATTTTTCCCGTCGTGCTTGACAAGAGAGACAGAATTTGATGCCTTCAAAAATTCTTCGAAGCTTATTGGGGGATTTTTCAGGAGATCTGGTTCAGAAAGAAAAATTTCTTCGATCTGCTCTCTGAATCCTACAAAATCTCCAAGCTCCTCCAGTATCTTGACCATCGAGTTTTCCATTTTCTGGCACCATTTTTTTATTGCCCTCGTATCTCGACGTTCAACCGCCGATTTCCTGCGGAAAGATAAAATCATATTATCATAATCTTCCACTCTGAAAAGAATTGTATCCCCATCTTCAAATCCGGTTTTTGAATAAAAATCTTTCATTTCGAAGGCAGAAATTTCTGTGTTTTTTCCTTTTGGTGAAATGGCAGATGAAAATGGAAATTTCGATTTGAACTCCGCCAAAGAGAGCTTTTTAGGGCATGATTTCAGCTCAATCCCCTTATTAAGATAAAGTAGTTTTACCTTCTGAATATCCTTCCCCTCAGGAATAAAAACAGAGAAAACATCTCCCGGCACGAAAAATCCTTTTCTTATTTCGGTTCCTGAAGGAGTCGAGCAGAACTCAGCCCCTTTCATGAATACGGCTTTGGGAGAAAAATGTGATATTCCCATATGTTCGCCGTAAGATACGAAGATATCGTCATTGAGAGAAAGTGTTTGCTCCACACAGTCGGACAGAAAATCTTTTGAAAAGGACGGAAATTCTGACTCTAGCTTCCCAACCAAGCTGGCAGTTGAGAAAGATTCTTTCCGAGAAAGGGCTTCTTCGTTTATCCTTCGGACCAACTTTGCATCGTATTTCTTCAAGGCGACACCGCTTTCGACACAATCTCCCTGTCGAAATAATTCGTTGACATTCCGGCATCAACAACGAGCGTTTGGGCATTTATTCCAGAAGATCGCGGACTCATAAGAAATGCCGCGACGCTTGCAACTTCTTCAGTTTCAAGGGCGCGCTTTCTGAGCGTCGCTTTTTCCGCAAACAGGTAAGGTTCTATGTATCCGGGTATTCCGGCTGAAGATGAGGTCTTGAGTAGTCCTGCTCCAACGCCGTTAACTCTTATTCCGTAGGGATCGCTCAGTGATTTGGCAAGAAAACATATGCTGGAATCGAGAGCAGCTTTCGCCGGCGCCATAAAACCATAACTCTCTGCAGCCATACGGGAGGTGGATATGGATATCGTCACCATCGATCCATTCTTCTCAATAAAGTCCTTGTAAAGATCGGCCAATTTTATGAAAGACCAGCACGATATATCTACAGCTTGGAGAAAATCCTTCCTTGATGTTGAATGAAATGGCTTCATCCCGCCTGCGAAATTCGCAAATGCGACGGAGTGGACCATCCCATAAATACTTCCGAAATCGGCTTTTATCTCGGCCGCCTCCGCCGCCATGCGTTCATCATTGCAAAAATCGCAGACATAGGCGGGAACGCCTGGTAAAAGTTTCTTGACGGCTGAAGCCTGATCTTCGGTTTGCACCGATGCTATGATTGAAGCCCCTTCGTCCAAAAGGATTTTTGCTATGTGATATGCAACGCTTTTCCGGTTGGATATACCGAAAATCAATATTTTTTTTCCATCAAGGCCCAGGAAAGATTTCAACTTCCACCCTTCAATTTTTTATAAAAATCCAAAAGTTTCTTTTCTGCGCAAAAGATAGCACATCGCAGAGACTTATACAAGACTTCCGCGCGAAGGAATAGCCAATTTCAAAGTGGATGATGTTGCGTTTAAGGCTTCCGAGGATATTTTAACGCTTTAATTTATTCATAACACCGAGAAGAGGACAAAAGTGGAGGAGACAAAAGTCAGCGTTGTAATACCGGTCAAAGATGAAGAAGAGAACATAATGTCTCTTGCCAAAGAGGTCGAAGCCGCAATGACCGAACTGTCCTTGCCATGGGAGTGCCTTTGGATAGACGACGGTTCATCCGATGAAACCGCAAAGATAATTTCAGATCTTTCAAAAGAGACAAATTCTCCGCATAAACTCTTATCTCATGAACGCTGCTTCGGACAATCTGCCGCAATGGCGACTGGATTCAGGCATTCCAAAGGAGAAATAATAGTTACTTTGGACGGCGACGGACAGAACGATCCTGCCAGTATTCCAAATTTAGTAAAAACTCTTATGTCTGAAAAGGCGGATGTAGTAAACGGGTGGAGAAGGAAAAGGCAAGATAATTTGATACGGAAAATATCTTCAAAAATAGCGAATGGCTTCAGAAATATGCTCACAGGAGAAAAAGTCCGTGATGTGGGCTGTGCGTTGCGCGCTATGCGAAAAGAGTGCTTGGAAAATATCCCGGTTTTTAAGGGAATGCATCGTTTCCTGCCAACCCTGATCAGAATCTCCGGACATGGAAAGATAATTGAAATACCAGTGAACCACCGCCCTAGAACTTTGGGAAAGACAAAATATGGAGTCTGGAATCGCCTCTGGGTAGGAATAGGCGACACAATGGCTGTCTGCTGGATGAAAAGAAGAATGGTCTATCCTGTTTTAAGCTCCAACAAAAATAAGGACAAAAAAAATGTTGACTGATATTTTCTCTTCTATCATGAAACGTCTATCGGAAAACCCTGGAGAAGCCTTGTGGGTTGTATTCGGTTTTGCCGCGCAAGCCGCCTTTGCGGCTCGTTTCATAGTCCAATGGCTTGCAAGTGAAAAGGCTGGAAGGAGCACTGTTCCGGTCTCTTTTTGGTATATAAGCTTGCTTGGAGGCGGGATGCTCCTTGCCTACGCGATCCACCGCCACGATCCGGTTTTCATCCTAGGGCAAGCCACAGGCTTTTTTATCTACGCCAGAAATCTTTATATGATAAGGAGGGAGAAGCTGGGAAACAACAAACCAACTCAAGCGTAACTAGCTAAAATACCCTCTTATTCAAAACATAGTCCCTCTGCCTTCAGAAGCATCCTCTTCAGTTTCACGCCACCTCCTCCGGAAAATTCCCCAATCGAATCCGCCCTTGTCACACGATGACAAGGGAAAAACAGTGGATAGGGATTCTTCTTCATTAGGTTACCAACCGCGCGCGCCGAGCCTGGATAGCCAGCCAGATTGGCAAGTTCAGAATATGACACAGTCGCCCCCCTGCGAACTTTGGAACGCAAGGTCATAAGAATATCTTTCTCAAATACCGAAAATTGTTTCATATCCAAATAGTCCAGAGGAAGCTTTGCCAATTTGCCGTTCAAGAATCTTTCTACTGATAACCGGATGGATTCAGACTGATTTGAACTGTCAGATTTTTTTGTTTGTCTGCGTCCGAATGAAATCTTTATGTTTCGAATTTTTGATGATTTCTCAGACCACGATAGGGCAATTTTTAAGCGAGCTTCGCAAAATTCTACATAGACAGAGTTTTGCCCATACTGAGATGACATCCTAGAGAATATCCTTCACTTTCTCTTTTTCGAGGGATGACTCTGGATGCGGCCTAGGTCTTTCAGCCGGATGGCCTACCCCTATGATCGCCAAGATTTCAGTTTCATCAGGAAGTCCCAAAATTCCGGCCAAATAATCCCTTGACGACATTTCCCTTGAATGAAGACGGTTTCGGATTTGAACCCAGCACGAACCAAGGCCTAGATCTATTGCGGCAAGCTGGATAAAAATCGAAGCTATTGAACAATTCTCTATCCACACGTCAGATTCATCCGGTTTTCCGCAAACTACCACAGCTAGAGGCGCTCCGACAAGGAACTCCGCCCCATGAATTCTGGCTTTTGCGAATTTCGCAATCATCGTCTTGTCGCTAACGAAAATAAATTCCCAAGAATTCAGCCCCCTCGAAGATGGGGCTCTCAGGGCCGCTTCCTTTAGAAGCGACAATTTCTCCGGCTCAACTTGCTTGTCCGAAAACTTTCTTATACTTCTGCGTTTTCTGATAATTTCTAAGAATTTCATTTGACCTGCACTTTTTACTATCTGCCCTCGCTCCTTCTGTTGAGAACGCCTCTTTTGCTTGATTTGACAAAGTCTACAAATTCTTTCACTTCCGGCAAGGAAGGAATCTCCTTCTGTATTTTTTCCAAGGCATTGGTAGTATTCAGCCCTTCCTTAAAAAATATTTTATATACATCAACAATTGCCCTTATGGCATCTTTGCTGAAATTATTCCTCTTCAATCCCACCAAATTCACTCCTGCGATCATCGCATTCCTTCCGCTGGCTATCATAAAAGGTGGAAGATCCATCGATATGGTACTGCCACCGCTGAGCATGGCGAATCTTCCAACCCTGCAGAATTGATGGATTCCTGTCAATCCAGATAGAATCGCATTGTCTGCCACCTCCACATAACCGGAAAGCTGGGCGCTGTTCACCATTATAACCCTGTTGCCAACCTTGCAATTGTGCGCAAGGTGCGTGTTCATCATCAAATAGCAGTTGTTGCCGAGAACTGTCTCCGAACCCTCTTTGGTTCCGGGATTAATCATCAATCCCTCTCTAAGCACGTTTCCATCTCCTATTTTTACATATGAAACCGTTCCCTTGTATCCGTAATCCTGAGGATCTGTTCCAATGGAAACAAAAGGAAATATCTTATTACCCTTCCCAATTTTCGCATGTCCAACCACATTGCAGTGCGATATTAGTTCCGTTCCTTCTCCTATCTCAACATTCGGACCAACCAAGCAGTAAGGACCGATTTTGACATCGTCAGCTATCTTTGAGGCGGGATCTACCGTGGCCATAGGGTGTATTTTTGGCATTTTTTTCTCCGTTTTGGCATAAAAATACAGCTTTAAAGAAAATAATAAAGCAAATATTTTGTCCGACAGCTTGAAAAAGCAAGACATAAAGCTATTATTATCACCCTGAAAATTAAAAATGATTTTTTGGAGGATGCCGATATGGCACATAAAAAAGGACAATCAAGTAGTAAGAACGGCAGGGATTCTAAGCCTAAAATGCTCGGGATGAAGGCTTTCGGCGGACAAGTTGTTCCGGCTGGTAGCGTGATAGTCAGACAGAGAGGATCTAAATTCGTTCCGGGGAGAAATGTCGGATGCGGAAGAGATTTCACCCTTTTCGCCCTCATCGAAGGAAAGATAGAATTTTCCAACGGTGGAAAAAGAATCAATGTTCTGCCTGTGTGACAGAAGTCAAAATTAAACTTCAAGCCCGCTTGTCGGGCTTTTTTTTTGCACAAACATCATGTTTATAGACAAAGCGAAAATCAAAGTAAGCGGAGGCCGGGGAGGAGCCGGGGCCTGCAGTTTCAGGCATGAGATGTACGTAGCAAAAGGCGGTCCTGACGGAGGAAACGGCGGGGACGGAGGCAACGTAATAATAAAAGCATGCTCTGGAGAACAAAGTCTTGTCGAATATTCTTACACTACCCACTTTGAAGGCGGACGCGGAGGAAATGGAAAAGGAAAAGATCAAACCGGAGCCCGCGGAAAAGACGTAGTACTTAAGGTTCCGGTGGGGACATTGATAAAAGATCTTGACAAAAATGGCGAAGTAATTGCCGACATGAAGGAACCCGAATCCACGTTCGTGCTTGCCAAAGGCGGGCGCGGAGGACGCGGAAACGCCAGCTTCCTTTCAAACAAGAACAGAGCGCCAAGACAATGCGATAAAGGTGCTGAAGGTGAG
Source organism: uncultured Lentisphaera sp. (assembly GCA_964638335.1). Taxonomy (GTDB): domain Bacteria; phylum Verrucomicrobiota; class Lentisphaeria; order Victivallales; family GWF2-50-93; genus DYMC01. The sequence goes on from CAZXAC010000028.1 coordinate 17,632, forward strand.
GAAAAACGGATAGAGCTGGAATTGAAGACCATAGCCGACGCCGGACTGGTCGGTTATCCCAATGCGGGAAAATCCTCCATACTGAATGCCGTTTCTGATGCAAAACCCAAAGTTGCTCCATACCCTTTCACCACACTTAACCCTTCTGTCGGAGTTGTCACATTTCCAGACTATTCCCAGATAACAATAGCCGACATACCGGGTCTTATAGAGGGAGCACACATG
>CAZXAC010000029.1:0-17635 GCA_964638335.1 uncultured Lentisphaera sp.
TCTCCATTCCCTTTATCCTTATCCTTTCCTCCACGCTTACTCTTGAAATTCTTCGATTTACCATTGCGACCTCCTTCCTTGAGCTCGTCTTCATGTGTACTTGAGATCTGTCATAAAGATCCTTCCCAATAAGTATCGCGGCATAGGTCGTCGCAGTACCTCCCGAAGCCAGCACGGTGGGAGTTTTTCCCCTCATCCAAACATTGACAGGGTCCACTATGTTCAACAACATTCTTTTTACGTAGTTCTGTGCAGCCGTTCTATCGCTGGTAAACCAAGTCCGTTTTTCTATGTTGAATTTCTCACATAGCGAGACGCATCCCACGGGCAGGCTAAGAGCTTCAATTACGATATTTTTAGTACCAAAAGCCACCTCAGAGCTACCGCCACCCACATCGATCGTAATTATTTCCTTGTCCTCCGGCATATCAGATGTTGCCCCAAGGTAGGTAAATTTCGCCTCTTCCTTGCCGCTAAGAACTTCTGGGAAAAGATGAACTTCCTTATTGAAATTGACCAGAAATTCGCTCTTGTTCTTGGCCTCTCTTACGGCATGGGTCGCTGTAACTATTATTTCTTCTGCTCCTTCTCTTTCGGCTATCGATTTCATCTCCTTGGACACATCTATAGTCTTTTTCATCGCATCCTCAGCAAGCATCCCGTTTTTACAGATCTCTTTACCGAGTCTTGTGATGGCGAAGAGCTCGTCCACCGGTTCTATCTGACCGTTCCTATGGCACTTTGCGACGAGGAGAACTATAGAGTTACTACCTATGTCTATGATTGCGATTGTCTTGGCATTTACCATTTTTCACCGGATATTTGCAATTTTGCAGAAAAATGACATACTATGCCAGTCCTCAGCGCAAAAACAACTATCGCAATCCAATATAATTGGCTTTGAGATAAAAATTGGAGTGTTCAGAATAAAATGATAATAGTTTTCAAGCCGCATACACCGGAAGAAAAGATAAATGAAGTATCCGAGATAATCACAAAACTCGGATACGAACCTCGCGTGATAAGAGGAGTCGAAAATACAGTAATCGGGGCGGTCGGCGACGAACAAATGCACAGATCACTGGAAATCCTGAAATCATTCAGTTTTATTGACGACGTGATTCCGATACAAAAGAGATACAAACTCGCGAGCAGGGAGTACAATCCGAAAGACAGCTTCGCAATGGTCGGCGATCAAAAAATAGGTGCTGGCAATTTCCAAGTCATAGCCGGACCTTGCGCAGTTGAGAGCCTAGAGCAACTTAGCCAAACGGCAAAGGACATATCAAGCTGCGGAGTGAAAATTTTGAGAGGAGGAGCTTACAAGCCTAGGACAAGTCCGTATGATTTTCAAGGACTAGGCGAAGAAGGAGTGGAAATCCTCAAGCAGGTAAAAAAACAAACTGGCATGCCGATAATTACAGAAATAGTTGGCGTCACCCACATAGAAAAAGTAGCAAGCGTAGCCGACTGCTTCCAAATAGGCGCGAGAAACTGCCAGAATTATCATCTTCTGGAAAGGGTCGCCGCCGTAAAAAAACCGGTATTGCTAAAACGTGGACCAGCTTCAACAATCGAAGAATGGCTTTCCTCAGCCGAATATCTTCTAGTGAACGGATGTCCGCAAGTAATACTGTGCGAAAGAGGGATAAGGACTTTTGAGACGGCAACAAGAAACACTTTGGATCTCGGGGCGGTCGCCGTCGCCAAGAGAGAGAGCCATCTTCCCGTAGTCGTCGACCCAAGCCATGCGGCCGGAAAGGCTGACCTTGTCCTTCCGCTCGCGAGGGCTGCGGTAGCGTGCGGAGCCGATGGACTTATTGTGGAGACACATCCCAATCCGGTGGAGGCTGTCAGCGACGCCTCACAGCAGATTCCTTCAAAGCGTTTTCATGAATTCATGGACGCGATAATTCCCATAGTGAACGCTATGGCGAAAATCAAAAATCCTCACTTTGATTTTGAAAAATGAAAACCGATAAACCGTGGCAGAAAAACGGCTCAAAACAACTGTTGCAAACACGTCTCTTCTCAATACACGAGGAGAAGCTTGTATGCCCTAGAAACGGCAAGGAAGGGAATTTTTTGGTGTTCCAGTTCGGAGATTGGGTCAACGTTATCGCCATCACGAAAAAAAATGAGATAGTCATGATAAAACAGTTCCGCCATGGCAACAAACGTTCGGAATTGGAAATACCCGGAGGTCTTATTGATAACAGCGACAGGGATCCTGTTTCAGCGGGGCTTCGTGAACTTCTTGAGGAAACAGGCTATTCCGGGAAAAAGGCAGAGTTGATCGCATCGGTATATCCCAACCCAGCCCTGCAGAACAATTTGTGCCACACAATACTTGTGTCCGACGCAGAGAAGACAAATGGAAAGGCATTGGAAGATTGCGAAGACATCGAAACAGTGCTCGTATCAGAAGAGAGCATCGAAGACATGATAGCGGACGGATTGATAGCACATTCCTTGGTGCTCAACGCTTTGCAGATCTATCTTCTCAAAAAAAAGAGGGGGTTAATTAAATGAAAAGTTCTTTCGAACTGGCGATGGAGAGACTCGGAGGGATAAACAAGGTCTCTGACGAGAAGAAAAAAAAGATCGCTGAAATCGAATCTAAGTTCAGAGCGAAGATTGCACAGATCGAAATATCGGCGGAAAAGAAAATGAAATCGGAAACCGTGCCTGATGAAATGGAGAAAATCAGATCATTGCTTGCCTCCGAAATCGCATCCCTAAAGGAGAAATGTGAAAATGAAAAAGAAAAAATCAGACAGCAGGGTTGATCTCCGCCCGAAAGTCAGCCTGAGTAAACAAAAATACATAGAAACGATATACAAACTGCAGGAAAAGCCCCGAAGCAACGCCCACGCTCACGTAAAAGACATAGCCGACGAACTTGGGATAAAGATGGCATCCGTATCAGGTGCGGCAAAATCGTTGGAGAAGAAAAAGCTCATAAAATACTCTGCAAGAAGACAAATATCTCTGACTGCTGAAGGAATGAAAATGGCTCGCACCCTCAACGACAAGCATCGCACGCTATCAGTCTTTTTCCAACAGGTTCTAGGCTGTTCTCCAGAAAGGGCTGAGCATTTCGCCTGCGAAATAGAACACATCATTGACGATGACATACGTGCGAGAATCGCAAAATTGATCATTTAATCATTTAAGACAGTAAACTTCCAAAGCAATTAGTAGATAACACCTTTCAAAAACGCCCAATCTTGTCTAAAATCAAGAAAACGATTCCGCAGATTCGGAATGCTTATCGGACTTGTTTTTTTTAGGCTATGGAATAGTATAATCCGCTGAAAACAGGACTACATGAAGTCAATATATTATAATTATTTCCACAAGGAGCCTATGAACAGGCGGGTTATAATAGCCCTCCTGCCATGCGTACTGGCATCAATATATTTTTTCGGATGGAGGTCCATCGCTGTCATACTCTGGAGCAATTTGATAGGTTTGATTGCAGAGGGATTTTTCACCTTTCGCAGGAAGGAGAATATAAGCGAATCAGTCTTCATAAACTCCACCATATTCGCGCTAATAATGCCGTCCACGGTCCCTTGGCATGTCTCCGCGATAGGAGTTCTTTTCGCCGTAGTGTTAAGCAAACAGGTCTTCGGAGGTTTTGGCAAGAACATCTTCAATCCCGCCATGGCCGGAAGATGTTTCGTATACATATGTTTCCCTGTTGCCATGACGGCAGTCTGGGTCCCGGCCTCAGAAAATATCGTTGGAGCATTCGGTTCATGGAACAGCTCAAAAAAACCAATCGCAATAAGTGGAGCAACGCCTATGGCGGATTTGAAGGCGGGACGAATCGCTCTCAGTGGTCTTGAAAACGCGACCAAGAAAATTCCCTTCGGACCGCAAGAGGGATCATTGACCGAAATATCTAGGAAGTCCTTCTACCAGGCACAGTTGACAGGAAGACTATCCGGAACGATGGGAGCAACAAGCGTTATCGCTATTCTAGCGGGAGGCATTTATCTGTTTGTCACCAAGACTGCTAATCGTGGTATAATCATATCCACTGTGGCATCGTACGCAATATTAAACCAAATTTTATTCTCCCTAGGAGTAAAGCCTGTGCCGGACGCGCTTAGCGCAGTTATGGGAGGAGGATTTTTATTTGGCGCATTTTTCATGGCGACAGACCCTGTCTCAGCGCCAAAAACCAATGAGGCAAAGATAATTTATGGAATCATCATAGGAACTTTCACCTTGATAATCCGCAATTTCAGCATATTTAACGGTGGGTTGATGTTCGCGATTCTCATAGCGAATATGTTTGCTCCGATAATGGATTATTCCGTAAGAGAATTTAAAGTTTTTCTTTCCTCCAAGAAAACGGGAGGAAATAAAAATGCTTAAGGAACGCTGGTATCCAGTAGCTTATATGTTCGTCTTGATGTTTTTTTTCAGTTCGCTTATAATCGGCTTCAACATTTTCACTAGGGAAAGGGTTAACGCAAACGACAAAATCGCTGTCGAAAAAGCGGTCGTAGAGGTTATACCAGGACTCTTCGATGAAAAAATGAAAAGCTCCGACATACATAACACCTTCATTCAAAATATAAGCCTCACTGATGAGCCCGCTTCCGGAGTATATCAATATAGGGATAAAACTAACCTTTCTTCGTATGCTGTTCCATTTTCCGGACGAGGTTTTTGGGCCCCAATAAAGGGATTTATAGGTATCGCATCGGACAGAAAAACTGTGACAGGCATTTCTTTTTACGAACAGAGCGAGACACCGGGGCTTGGGGCCGAAATAACAAAGCCCGCCTTTAGGAAACAGTTCGAGGGAAAACTGCTCGCCGAAGGCAAAAAACCTCTAAGATTTAAACGTGCTGGAGAAGCTCTGTCCGAAAACGATATAGAGTCCATAAGCGGTGCGACACAAACCTGCACCAGGCTTGAGAAAATAGTAAATACCGCTCTGGGGGAATGGAGGGGAAAATTTGACAAAGACTGACAACAGGAAACTCATGATCGAGGGATTGTGGAGAAACAATCCGATATTCTGCCAAGTCCTTGGAATATGCAGTACGTTGGCAGTGACAAATCTTGTCCTTAATACGGTCGTCATGTGCGCAGCTCTCATATTCACAGTCTCATTCAGCTCAATGACCGTGGCCATTCTTCGCTCGTTCACACCAAAGACCATAAGGATGATGGTTGAGACTTTGATAATTGCTTTCTACGTAATAATAGTAGATCTAATCCTAAAGGCTTACTGGCCGGAGATGAGCCGAAATCTCGGTCCATACGTCGGACTGGTGATAACAAATTGCATAGTGATGGGCAGATGTGAATCCTGTGCAGTATCGAACGCTCCACAGACAGCTTTTATCGACGGTCTATGGAATTCCCTTGGCTACACTTTTATCCTTCTTTTGATTGCCACGTTCAGGGAAATACTAGGCATGGGAACTTTCGCCGGAATCGCTATGCCGTATTTCAGCGGACCTTACTGGGACAAGTGGATCATAATGGTAATGCCACCCGGCGCATTTTTTGTTCTGGCGATGGTCGTATGGGCGATGAGATCAATACAATACAAAAGCAATAATACATGAATAAAAAAACTGATAAAAATAATAAAATCATCAAATTATCGCAACGAGGTTTTGTGGAATGAATCCTGAAATTCAATTTTGGCAGGCTTTAGTCGTCTGCGTATCGGCGGTTTTCACACAAAATATGTTGTTGTCGTATTTCCTAGGGTTATGCCCTTTCCTTGGAGTTTCACGTGAAGTAAAAAGCGCCTTCGGACTCGGTATTGCCGTAGTATTCGTCATGACATGCACGGTCGGAATAAACTGGATTGTCTACCACAAAATCCTCCTCCCTCTTAAATTGGAATTCTTTCGTTTCATAGTTTTCATAATCGTAATAGCCGCTTTCGTACAAGTTGTGGAAATGCTTATAGAAAGATTCAGCCCGGCTCTCTATCAAAAGCTCGGAGTATTCCTTCCTCTGATAACGGTCAACTGCGCGATACTAGGGGCCTGTCTCTTCATGGTTATCAGAGACTATTCTTTCATCGTATCGGTCGCATATGGTTTTGGAAGCGGAGTAGGCTGGTTTCTCGCGATTATCGCAATGGCTGGAATAAGAGGAAGGCTTGACAATTCAAAAATACCTAGAGGGCTACAAGGTCCCGGAATATCCCTCATAATAGCTGGGATAATGGCTCTCGCGTTTGTAGGATTTACAGGCATCCTTCAGGGGAATTAATCTACATTATGTGACCAAGCAAGATCTTCAGCCCTACCAATATCAATATAACTCCACCTGCTATTTCGATCTTCCCTTCGAGGATGTGTCCGACCTTTTCGCCAACATATACTCCAATGAAGCATATTAAAAAAGTTATTACACCTATCAAGCCTGCCGCAAATAATATGTCTCCACCTATCAGAGAGATCGAAAATCCGGTGGCGAGGGCATCTATGCTGGTCGCGATTGCAAGCAATAGCAGTGTTTTGAACGGCAACTTGTCTCCGGTCTTTTTCTCTTCTTCTTCAATGAAATATGCTTCATATATCATCTTTATGCCTATTGCGGAAAGTATACCAAATGCCAGCCAATGATCCCAATCCGACATAAGATCCTTGAACTTAATTCCCAGAACGGCACCTATTATTGGCATCAAAGCCTGAAAAATTCCAAAAGCTCCGGCCATCCTGAAAGCTTCCGACAGTTTATCTTTCCTTATTGAAGCTCCTGTTGCTATTGACACCGCAAGGGCATCCATCGAAAGGGCAAGACCAATCAAGATTATAGCTATAATCGTCATATTAGAACCAACTCTGTTCCCATGTTTTTAAATATAAAAAACTATCAAAATACTTTTACAAGAGCCTTCAATTACTTTATAAAGATGACGGCTAATCTAATTCAAAAAGGATCTTATTCCAGTACTAATAATACCAAGCTGCATAAAAAAAGAATTCGCCCGTAAGTAAAAAAAATTACAAGACTCATCAATAAAAAGAAAAATCTTTTTTTTTCTCTTTCTGGGTGTAGATTCCCATCGCATTAATAATATTGATCTCGCATATTGCTTATCGGCGAAATAATAAGAACTCAAAAACTAAAACAAGGAGATAACATATGAACTTCAAGAAGAAAAGCGTAAGGAACGTAAATCTTAAAGGCGCCAAAGTGGTGATGCGGGTTGACTTCAACGTGCCCGTAAAAGAAGGCAAAGTAAAGGACGATACAAGGATAAGAGCAGCTCTACCAAGCATAAAGTACATTCTAGAAAATGGAGCATCTCTCGTTCTCCTGAGCCACCTCGGTCGTCCAGACGGTCAGGTCAAGCCAGAATTCAGCCTCAAGCCAACAGTTGATGTCCTTTCAAAACTTATCGGCAAACCCGTTCAATTTGCCGATGACTGTATAGGCGATGCAACTGTCGCAAAAGCGCAGGCCCTAAAAGCTGGAGAAGTAATGATTTGCGAAAACACACGCTTCCACAAGGAAGAAGATATGAAGACTAAGACCGATGAGGATAAAGAAAAGGCTGCGAATTTCGCAAAGGAACTTGCGAGACTCGGCAACGTATATGTTAATGATGCGTTCGGGACTGCTCATCGTTCTCATGGTTCGACAGCAAAAATATGCAAATATATCCCAGTGTCTGTGGCTGGTTTCCTGATGGAAAAAGAAATAATGTACCTCGGAGATGCCGTCGCAAATCCTAAAAAACCTTTTGTAGCAATAATCGGCGGAGCAAAGGTTTCGGACAAGCTCGCAGTTTTGAAGGCTCTAATACAGAAAGTTGACGCTCTCATAATCGGCGGGGGAATGGCATACACTTTCCTAAAAGCGCAAGGTCATAACGTAGGCAAGTCCCTTTGCGAAATGGATCTAATAGAAACCGCGAAAGAAATCATGAACGAAGCAAAAGCCAAGGGAGTCAAGTTTTTGTTGCCTTCCGACAACCTCGCTGCGGATAAATTCGACAATTCCGCCCAGATAAAGACGGTAGGACAGGATATTCCAGATGGCTGGATGGCGCTCGATATAGGGCCTAAGGCAATCGCCGAATACAGCGAAGTAATCGCTAAATCTAAAACAATCGTATGGAACGGACCTATGGGCTGTTTTGAGATGCCAAACTTTGCTAATGGCACACTTGGCATATGCAAGGCTGTCGCCGCATCTGGGGCATTAAGTATAATTGGCGGTGGCGACTCTGTAGCGGCGGTAAACCAAAGCGGACTTGCTGAAAAGATGACGCATATTTCAACAGGCGGCGGCGCATCTCTCGAACTTCTTGAAGGCAAGGAACTTCCGGGACTCAAAGCTCTTAACGACTTATAACTAAACCAATAACAGAAGACTGGTAAAATAACAAAACCGGGGCAAGGAGACAGAAAATCCTTCCCGGTTTTTCATTTTTTCAGCTAGGATGCGAAGAATACCCAGACATAAATATACGCCTAATCCTGGCACAAAGATCCATTATTGAGATCTCACCCTTTTCGTAGACTGCGTCGGATATCTTCTCCGCTTCCGAAAAATCTACACTGCCTGGATTTACTCCAGTGTAAACCACTATTGGAGGACAGGTAAATGGCATTATTTTCCTTATTCGCCGTATAAGATCTATTCCTTCACTCCGCCCGTATATGCTTATATCGCTAACTATCATTTCAACATTTCCAGACAAAATTTCACTTTCAGCGTCAACTTCACGGGAACAGACCATGCAAGACCTACCGAGGACGGAACTTATTATCCGTTTCATCAGATACGCAAGATCACGATTATCTTCGAATAGCAAGATCATGCTTCCCTCCGATTTTGACTACAAAAATCCGCGCCAAGTTAAAAGCATATTCCATGCCAGCAGTGTCGGGATTTGGAGTATTTTCGCTTATCGCCTAAATGAGGCAAGATTCATTCAATGATTGGATCCTTGTGATAATTCGTAAGAATTTCAGCGCCAGATTGTTGTATAAGAATCATATCTTCGATTCTAATTCCACCAAAACTGGGATAATAGAGACCCGGTTCGATGGTTACCAAGTTGCCGTTTTTTAGCGGCTTAGGATTTTTGGGTGAAATTCTTGGTTCTTCATGTATATCTAGGCCCACACCATGTCCAAGGCCGTGAAAAAAACCGCAATTGCAACCTCTCATTTTTCCTGTCTTAAATCCTTTCGATTTCATTATATCGAAAGACAGCTGATGCAACTCAGATGCCAAAACACCGGCCTTTGCTTTTTTTCCCGCCTTCTCGCCAGCTTCTCTTACAGCATCATAGATTGCCAGTAATTTCGCAGGAGCTTTCCACTTGACAAATGTCCTAGTGATATCGCCCCAATAGCAATCAGCGGCTCTTGGAAATATGTCAATTATCACCGGTTCACAAGCCTTCAAAGGACCGTGGCCGACGTTATGAGGTTCGGAAGAATCCGTTCCGCAAGCCACAATAGTATCCTTCGCCGTCGCACCATTCGAACTTATATCGACATCTATCATTCTTCTCAAGATCTCAGAAGTCAGAACTTCTCCGTGCCATATCAATATTCGACCTTTCGAAACTGATGATTCCGCCAATATATTCTCCGCCTTTCGCATGGCACTTTCCGCAATTTTCAAAGCATTTCTTACCCTCTTTACCTCGTCTTTGTTTTTAACTGACCTCTCAGGGAAAAAGCTGCCACTCTTAGGAAATATCCTAAAGCCCTCAGAGATGAGAGCCATAGCCAGTCCTGCGGGGAAATCAAAAGGGGTTGAAATTTTTTCAACATTGCTGTTCTTGCAGAGATCGCTTATTGTCTTGATCACAGATTCATTTCCAGCCTCAATAACCTTCATGAATTTCCCACAGGTTTTCAACGCCCTGTCGTATTCCAAAGGGGAAACGCACAACGTTTTCGAACCCTCTGTCTCAAAGTACAGAACGGAATCAGGGGCATGGAACTTTGTGGCATACAGTATGTCCGATGATTTCTCCGGAGAAGCGTAAATAATTTTTGCTAATTTCGCGGTCATTTTTAAAATACGAAAAAAAAAGCCGGAAGGGGAAAAACCTTCCGGCGAATATCTAATGTCTTTAGCCTACTCCATCTTGATGGCTTCAACTGGGCATTCGCCAACGCACGCTCCGCAGTCTATGCATTCATCCCCGACCTTTGCTTTGCCACTATCCATCTTGATGGCTTCAACTGGGCAAGAACTCACACATGCTTCACATCCGGTGCATTTTCCGCTGTCAACTTTTGCTGGCATCCTTCTCTCTCCTTTTTTGGTAATTTTAATTATTGGGAAATTTACAACTGGCTTCAATTTTGAAGGTAAAATAAGACATCCTTTAAATAAGTCAAGGATGCTTGAAATATTTGCGAAATGAAACAGATTAAGGAATGCAAAATCAAAAAGCGATAGATTCCGACATAGAAATCGCGTCACAGCCCGGATACAAGGATCTTTTCAAATATTTTCTGCCTCTCGCGATGCAGGCAATATCGCAGTCTTTCACGTATCCTCTCGTAGCGATAGTGGCAGTAAGAGGAAAAGAAGGCCCTCTAAACATAGCCGCGATGGCTCAGGCTAATTTACTCTTATTCTTCCTGTTAAGCTCATGTGCCGGGCTTATTACAGCTGGGATGGTCTACAGCGTAAACAGAGCTGGACTCATACGATTCAGATCTCTTAATCGCTATTTCACTCTTGGCATATTCCTAGTACATGCTTTATTCTGCTTGCCTTTCTTCGCGCAAATAATATTGTCCTCAATCATGGGTCTTAGCGGAGACCTATACGAATCAACATACTTCGCCTTCCTGCTTTCCCTTCCCTTATCTCTGATTTTCAATTTCAGAAACACGGCGATGGTGGTGCTGTTCAACAAAAAGCTTACCGGACTCGCCTTCTCCGCCACAGTTCTAAGAATAATCTTCACTATAATACTTTCGATTGCAATGACTTTCTTAGGATACACCGGCATATTTTGGGCAACTGTTTGTCAAATCATCCCCCTACTCCTTGAGGCGGAACTTATAAATCGACTCGCAAGACCTCACATCCTGGAACTAATGAAAAAAGAGGGACCTTCTCATTCGATTTTTGAAATGATCTCTCTGACGATGAGCTTCTCAATAGGAAGAATGATGATGGCGTTTTCCGGTTATGTCGTCGCTGGTTTCGCCGCAAGGGCACCTGAACCAGACATAATGCTGCCGGCATACTATGCCGCGCTAGGACTTATGAATCCAATGGCATTTGCCGCCTCAAGGATACAGGCGATGGTAATATCTTTCGCCGTTCCGGGAATAAAGAATTTCAGACTCTTTAACTTTTCAGTTCTTGCCGGTGTAATCTGCGGAATTACCCCGCTCTTGTTTACACTTCCATTCATATCGGAGTGGTATTACGGAACCTTGCAAAAAATACCGCCAGAGAATCTTGCGCTCGTGAGATATAGCGCTTTTATACTGGTTCTGACGCCTTTTACTAGCGCGCTCAGATCATACGTCGAAGGATGGGCTGCCCGCGGCAGAAAACCGGTAGCATTGATGGCCGGACAAGGCGTTTATCTAGGTTTTGTAGTTAGCGCGGCATTCTTCGCATTCAATCTGGGCGTACAAGGTAATGCGATAGGACCTTTCGCTATTTTCATTGGCAATATTTGCGCCGCTCTTGTATTATCAATCGCGCTGAAAATGAAAGACTCCAAGGAAACTGAAGAGGTCCAGAACACTTTCATTAATCCAGCATAACAAAAACATCTAATAAAAAAACAAGTTTTAAGCAATTTGATGAAAAAATCAAAAATGGCGATCTACTGCTTCTCCGGAACCGGAAATACTTTGCGTATTGCGCAAATTTACAAGAATAGACTTCTTGAACTTGGCATAGAAAATGAAATTATCCTGCTTCCAAACGAAACGCCCAGAGAAATAGGAACAGATATAAGCATAATGTTTCCAGTATATGCCCAATGCCCTCCTCCTTTCGTGTTCAAATGGATAGAGAGCCTGCCCGAAGGCAAAGGACAAAAAGCGGTCGTAATATCTACATACGCATCAATGTCCGGTCTAGTAGCTGCCCCCCTGAAAAAAATACTTAAAAAGAAAGGCTTTTGCCCCGTTGTTGTGAGAGAAATAAAAATGCCGCACAATTTTATATCTCAAAGATTTTCCAAATCGAATGCTAAAATCATTTCTGACGCTGAAAGGGAAATTGCGAAATTCGCAGAGGAAGTAGTTGGCGGAAAATCCACAACGAAAACATACATTCCCATGTCGGGCATACTCCGGCAAATCGCATCTTTCATTTTCGCGAGAATCGCATCTTTCATGGGAAGCAAGCTTTATGCCGACAAAAATCTATGCAGCAAGTGCGGACTATGCTCAAGATTATGTCCAGTAGGCAATATAACGACTAAAGAAGGATTCCCTTCATGGAACCACAAGTGTGAACAATGTTTAAGATGCATCAATTTTTGCCCGAACAGCGCAGTCGGAACGACTTTTAAAATGTTTGCATTCATATACTATCCGAAATATATTTGCCCAAGGACGGATTCGTCCGATCTCTTGCGAAAATCGCAATAAATAAAATAGAAAAACAATCGGGGGACACAGGACGTGGCGGAGAAAATAATAGATGTTGAGAATCTCAGCCGTTCCTATGGCAAAAACAAGGCCGTAAACGATATAAGTTTCTCTGTGGAAAAAGGATCCGTACATGGGTTCCTTGGTCCAAACGGAGCGGGCAAGACCACAGTCATAAAAATCCTCCTCGGATTGATAATGCCAGACTGCGGAGAGATCAAGATATTCGGATGCGATATTTTCTCGAATAGAAAAAAGGTAATGTCCAAAGTCGGAGCAGTGGTTGAAGCGCCGGCTTTTTTCGAATATATGACCGCATATGAAAACTTACTTTATCTGGCTAAATTTTCCGGAGGCGCTCCTAAAGACAAGATAATTAACTCCCTTGATATAGTAGGACTTACCGAAGTAAAGGATAAAACTGTCGGGACATTTTCCTATGGGATGAAACAGAGGCTGGGAATCGCTCAGGCCCTCCTGCCTTCGAACGAACTCATATTTCTTGATGAACCCACCAATGGCCTCGACCCGCACGGAATATCAGGAGTAAGACGGCTTATAAGGAAACTTTCCAAGGATATGGGTGTGACTGTTTTCCTTTCCAGCCATTTACTTTCAGAGGTCGAACAGGTCTGCGACAGGGTGTCGATAATAGACAAGGGCAGGCTGATATGCGAATCGGAAGTCTCAAAACTCCTGCAGGCTGACGAAAGGATAGAGCTGATAGCCGAGGCAAATCCAGAATTGGAAAAAACGGTCGCTTGCGACAATAAAAAAATAATAGAATCGAAAAAAGACGGCTCCACTGTCCGTATTGTGATCAGAGGATCTGAAGTTCAGATACCTACCCTTGCTAAAAAGATTTGCGACGGAGGTTTCAAGCTTTACAGGATAGGAAAAATAAAACATAAGCTGGAGGACATATTCGTTGAGCTTACCGGGAAAGACAATGGCGATACTCGCGCTGATAGATTTTGAGGTCAGAAAAATATTCCGCCAAAAGAAGAGCCTGGCCGGGCTGATGGTGAACCTTCTTCTGACCGTATTATGCCTTATCGGATTCTATCTGCGAAAAACCGGGACAGTAAAGGGACATAAACAGGTCTTCGAAGGCCGCCTAATAACCGAGTTCATAAACGGGACGTCTTTCTGCCTAACAGTCTTGTTTCCGGCGATATACATGATAATGCCAATGATACTCGCAATGATGGCGGCGAGCATATTTGCTGGAGAACTACGCACCGGTACTCTCAGAATGATGGCGGTCAGACCTCTCTCAAGATGGAGCATGGTATTATCCAAATTGTCGGCGGTATCAATATATTCCTTCTTCATACTTTTTTCGTTGATGGGCGTCAGTTTAATATTGGGGTCGGCGTTTTTCGGATTCGGAGGAGACATAATCGTGTTCGGTCCCGCATTTCTAGGCAAAGGTGCTGGAATATTCATAATGAGCTCGGACACTGCGATTGAGAGGCTCTTTCTGGCGTATTTCTTCTGCACATATTCCTTGGTATCGCTCTCCGCGATGTTCATAATGTTCTCGGTGATATTCAAGAACAGCACTAGCGCGGCAATAGTCCCGCTCGGCATATACTACACAAGCTATATACTTGACGCCCTACCGCTTATGGAAAACATCCAAAGATTCCTCCCCACCAGATACCTAATGCTTTGGAAATACACCATGGCGCAAGACATAATGTGGGACAAAATGCTTTCAGACGGAGTTTACCTAGCGATATATACACTGCTTTACATCCTCATAGCCGGTTTCATATTTAATGGCTCGGACATATGAAGACATCCTCAACAAGATTAAAAGAAATCAGTATTGTCCTAAATAGCATGAAAAATGAGCGTGTTCTTAACAATAGATCTGTTTTTAGGTTTATGTTCGGGGTCGCTATCCTCCGTCGCCCTTGAGGCTATGGCGGACAGGTCGGTATCGGAGTCGGAATCGGTATCGGGTTCGGGATCGAAAACGAATTCAATCGAAAGCGATTCCGATAGCGACGCCGATAAAATTATTTAGGACACCAATTAAAAGAAATTTCATAAATATTTTCATTACCTTAGACAAAAATCACATTCAATAACGTCTTTCTTACAGAAAAAGTTCCTAAAGAAAAGGGTGTTAATGCCGGATGACATCGAAATTATGCGGATTATCCGGGAGAAATTCCGGGAAGATGATCCTTCAGCACTAGAGTTGACGTACGAACATTTCGGGAAACGGATTTATGGATATCTCGTTTCGATGCTCAGATCGGCCTCTGATGCGGAAGAAATCTTAAATGAGCTCTTCCTTTCCATAGCTAGAAAGCGGGAGCAAGTGCTAAAGGCATCAAATATTAGGACATACCTTTTCGGGATGGCAAGAAACTTGGCATTCGATATGTTCAGAAAAAGGACAAGCCAGAAACAGGCCCTGACAAGTTATGCAGAATATCTCGAGCTTCGTGAAGACAGCGAAAACTGGAACGAGGAAGAACTGGATGCCGTAGGAAAAGCGGTTGACAGCCTTCCAGAAGAGCAGAGAGAAGTAGTGGTACTGAAAATTTTCGAGGAGATGACGTTTGAGGAGGTTGCGGAACTTTTGCGAATTTCGCAGAATACTGCGGCAAGCCGATACAGATACGCGCTAGAAAAGCTTAAGGAGCAACTCAAGGGGTTCGGATATGAATAAGGACATCGAAAAAAAACTGAGAGATTTAAGACTGGCGAATCCATCGTCAGAGCTAAAGGCAAGAGTTCTAGCAAATGCTAAAAGCGCATGGCGCGGGAGACAGGAGCCAGTACACATGCGGTTCAGGCAAATGCTTGCACTGGCGGCCTCGTTAGTCATTTTCGTCGGTGTCATTGTGCTACTGAATCGCGCGGAGGAAAACAATATGCGCCTTGCCATGCAATCAAACTCAAACGACAACAAGGCCCGCCTTGAAAATATCAAATTTCTGGAGGAGATGGGACTGAAACGTGAGTATGAAACAGTAGTTGCCAGCATCCCAGCGAAAAAGAGCTTTAAGCCGTTATCAAGAAGACTTGAAGAATTTAACCTATAATATAGAGGTGTCAGATGAAATCAATCAAATCAATTTTCAAGAGGTTTCTCATTATTGCAGGAGGATTCCTTCTGGTCTTTATTGCGATACTCGCAATAACATACACGGTGCTTAACATCAAATGGGGTGGGGAGCTGAGGGACGAGATTGAAAAAATCAAACTTGCAGGAGAGCCTAGCAAGCTTGAGGAAATCATACCCCCGCCACTGCCACCTTCACAAAATGCGGCATTTGAATTACAGCAGATTTTCTCGGAGATGACTGATGGCACCTTTTCGATGTCCGATGCTGGCAAGACAAACAAAGACATCGTAGAACTAATTGACCTATGCTGGAATCCCAGTTCAGATAATGATTTCTCAGCCGAACTCACGAAAAACCAGGAAAAAATCAAAAATATACTAGGAAAGGAACACTTCAGAAAGATTTTCGAATTATGCAATCAGGTAGCTTTGAAACCTGGAATGAATTTCAACCATGATTACAATCAAGGCCCTGCACTTCTCCTTCCTCATTTACAAAGTTTTCGAGATATTTCAAGATTGCTGATAATCAAGGCACAACTAGAACTTCTAGATGGACAACGCGACAAAGCCTGGGATACGATTCTTGTGGCATTCAAAATAAGTTCCTTCCTGCGGGATGAACCAATCATAATCTCCCAACTTGTAAGGATCTATTGCGACAGGATGCTCTTTGAATTCCTAGAGTCCAATCTACCTGCCTACGGGATAAGCAACGATCATGCTAAAAAGCTGATTGTAGTGCTCGTGACAGCAAGATCTTTACATCCTTCATGCATGAAAAAGGCCATTGATGTAGAAAGACTATCTTTTGCTAAATTGTACGAACACATACTATCTGGAAAAATAGATATTTTTTCCTTATATGGAGATGTCAGAATCAATAACATTTTCTTCATCGGTTTTCTGCGCAGTCCCTTTATAAAAAACTTCATGAAAAAGGATTATGCCGAGTACATCAAAAGAACGCAAGAAAATAAAAGGGACTATGATCTGCCATACAGCAAATCCATGGAGTCAATTTCTAATGCTAGGGAATCAGATATACCCGCATACTGTATTTTAACTAAACTCCTGTACATTAATCTTGGATCTTTGAGAACCAAGGTTGCAATGGCACAAACCCTCGCCGACGAAAACCGCATACGTCTTGCGCTAGAAATGTATAAAAACAATAATGGCAAGTATCCAGACGAATTGGAGATGCTCTCGCCGGAATATCTGAAGGAAATCCCTCTGAGCGAAATGACTGCTCAACCCTTTGAATATTCCAAATACAAGGTCCCTTACAGGTACAGCTACAGTTTAAATTGTTATACCTCAGAGGAATTACGAATTAGTCAGATTCGTTCGGCACTGGAGCAATATAAGGACATCAACGGTTCATATCCGGAAAAGCTCGATCTTTTGTCACCTCAGTTCCTAAAAGAAATTCCAGTTAGCGTAATTACCGGGAAACCCTTTGAGTATTCAAAAGAAAAGCCCACTTTCGGGGAGAAGTACAAGTTAAGCCCTAAATTATTAAAGCCATCGTTTCATTATTCCGAAGTAAAATTACCGACTGATCGTATTCGTTCGGCTATAGAGCAATATAAGGAACTCCATGGTTCATATCCGGAAAAGATCGATCAACTAGCGCCTGAGTGTCTAGAAGGAATTCCTCTTAGCGAAATTGATTATTCCCCACACGAGACACCATACAAGATTTCCGGTGGCATACCAGAGACCAAGTTCCGTCCCAAGAAGTGAGACAAATGCCTGCAATATCACAAAACTATATTATGCATTGTGCCACTGTCGAATCATTGTGAGGAATCGCAACAAAAGGCGAATCTTTAGTAGTTTGCGACATCCCTGGCGCAAACAGCAGAATTTATTATGTCTTATAACCTACACTTTGCGTTTGACCAGTGCGGCTTAGATGCGAGAAATCAAGGCGATGGTGCCACGT
>CAZXAC010000030.1:0-17206 GCA_964638335.1 uncultured Lentisphaera sp.
GAAAATGGAATTTATCAGGCCTTCCTTTCCAAGAAGCTCCTGCGCAGCTTTTAGATCGATCCAGACCCCAATATCGTCGCGCGTACCTCTCTCGGTCAGAATTTCTGAGACGGTGAAATCCCTTCCGAAGAGTGTAATCACAGAACCCTTCTCCGCCTTGATCTGTTTTGCCAGATGGAATCCTATAACAGCCATTCCCTCCGGGACCACATCTTGAATAGGCTTCATGGGATTATGATGCATGAGTGGAATCTCTCCACGCGTACCGGTCAGAATAATAGTCCGTTCATGTTCTGGCCAACGGATTTTCTGGGTCAGGCTAGGCAAAAGGTGGTTTATCGTAACTATCTTACTCTTGGAAAGTTTTTCCACAAAGTCTTCCGGCATATATTTACACGCGAAATCGTCGGCGTAAAAATCAGACATATTCTGATCTTTCGGAACAATAAGCACGTTGAATCCGAGTTCGAGAGTGCTCTTTCGGTACTGATCTTCGGCAAACTTTAGTGCCGCTTCCACCTTTGCATATTTTTCTTCGTATATAAGCCTGCTCTTGAGCTTGTAGCCGTTCACAAGCAAATTTACTCCCACAAGTACAGACATAGCCAAAAAGACGCCGGCGAAGCCTAAGATGAAATTTAGGCGGTTGTACTTGATTTCGTTCAGGACAACAGCTGATATTCTCATTGTTTCTCCTCCTTGGAACGAAATTTACACCTTAAGAACAGATAGATAATAATAAAAATTATAGCCACTGCGGCAAGAGAAGCAAGGGTTATTTTCCAAAGGGATGGATCTCCCTCTTCAACTGAAGGAATATTTCCCGACCTAGCGTCGCCATCAATAATGTTCTTTTCACGATCTGAATACGCCATAAACTCGTCGAGCCCGACAAGTGTTACCTTTAAGGGATCCAGTTTTCTTCCGCCTTCAAAAATTAGATCCTCCCATTCGACAGCGAAAAGCAGGTCTATTCCCGGATTCTCCGCCTTGACAAGGCATGAACATGGTCCCACCAGAAATGACGCGATCTGTTTAATAGAATCTTCGGTGATTTCATCTTCTGAAAGAACTTGTATGGCGCGACCCCTGGCATAAATTGCCGCGAGTATCTGTTGACCGGGCTTGAATTCGTAAAGAAGATTCTTGAGTGTCTCCACTAGGTAGGTCTCCTGTGGATCGTCAGGACGAATCCTCATCAGGGAAAAATCTATCTTTATCTCGATTGCGGATCCTGTCTGAATAGATTCCACCGTCTCGTCCTCCGCCATATCTGACAGATGGAGATCCTTGTTCAATTTGGCAAGCTTTGCGGTGATCATCTCCGCGACGTGATCATTTTTCGCCTTGTCTTCTCCTTCCACAAGCAACCAAACAGCCGTTTTCCCGGAAAGTATTTGCTTTGCAATCTCCTCGCGCATTGGAGAATTCAAAATCCGCATTACCGCACCCGGTTCAAGCTTCAGCGGAATTGAAAGCTCCGGAAGCTGACTGTCCAAAGGAAAGAATAAAAGTGCCTGGCGGTTTCCTCTCTCCTCTGATTTGTATGTTTTCAGAAGTTCGCGTTCTGATTCGGACAGGTCTTTATCAGAATCTTTCACAGTTGATATGTTGAGCAAGCCCGCGTCTTCGGCAACTTTCAACGCCTTCAGCGCTTTTTGTTCGGACTCAGAAAACGGATTCGCGTCACTTGGTATGACTAACCTAAAAGGCGATGCCGGCCAGTATTCGAGAGCATGCCTGAAGACTGGCGTAGTGCATGCCTGCGCCATCGATTCGCCAATGACTAGAAAAAAAACAAGCAAAAGCACCTTAAAAAAAATCTCAAAATAAATTTGGACTAATTTTTTCATGACTCCTCCTGATTTTTTTGTCTCAGATCCTCAATCTGACCTGCGGCAACTAGTTTTCCGTCCGTCATCTGGGCGACTCTGTCGGCAAGTTGGGAGGCCTCGTTTCTGTTGTGGCAGATATGAAACGTTGTCACCTTGAATTCTGAATTAATCCGCAAAAGTTTTTCTAAGATCTCCGCATGCGCGGCAGGATCCAAAGCGCTAAGAGGTTCGTCGAGAATTAGCATTTTTGGCCGTCCGGCTAGAGCCCGCGCAATAGCGACCTTCTGCTTCTCCCCACCACTGAGATTATATGGGTAACGTTTTGCCAAATTCTCCAGTCCCATGGAATGAACTATTTCACGTGATTCCTTCAACGCCTTAATTTTGCCCACACCTTTGGCATTTGGCGTGAAAATTATATTTTCCTCTACCGTCAAATGGGGAAAAAGACCGCAATCCTGCGGCATGTAGCCTATGTTCCGAAAGCGCGGTTCGGTGTTCGTCATGTCTTCACCATGCAAAATGATTCTGCCAGAACTCAATCTTATCAAACCACATATGGCGTTGACCAGTAACGTCTTGCCTGAGCCGTTAGGACCAAGCAGAACAAAATATTCTCCTTCAGAAATCTCCAGAGAAAGATCTCGGACAGCAAAATTGCCGACATTGATGCAAATTTTATCAAGAGTCATCATCTGAACCACCAATTTCCCTTAGAGCCAATAAAATGCAGAGTTGTAAGAGCAAGCAATCCCATCAAAATCATCAATATGGATACTGCGAGGGCCGGCTCTATTCTTCCGACAGACAATTCTAAGTAGATGGTAGTCGGCATCACCTCGGTCTTCATGCGGACAGCGCCCGCAAAAACGAGAAGAGGTCCGAATATTCCCACAGCGGTAGCCCAAACAAACACTGCTCCGGCCGCAATTCCTTTCCTCGCCATTGGAAGAACAACTTTCAGAAATGCCTGCAAAGGCGAACATCCAAGAGCGAGAGCCAGTCTCTCAAGTTTAGGATCAACCGAGTCAAAGGCGGTTCGCGCCGCACCAATCCCGTAGGAGGCGGAAACAAGAACCTGGCACAATACTATTCCCTTGACAGAGTAGACAAATCTTAAGCTTTCGAAACTCTCGATAAAACGACCTAATGGAGTTCGAAAGAACAGCAGAAGCGACACTCCGATAACTACCGGCGGAAGAATTATGGGAATGTCAATTATAGACTGAAGTATCTCGCTTCCCAGAAACCTATAACGGCTCAAGGCGTAGCCGACAGGAATTGAGATCAGCGTTACGATTATGACCGTTATTGAGGATGTCACGAAACTCAGATAAATTGCATGCCGTATGGGCGGCGACTTAAGAGCTTCGAAAAAATTCTGTGGACTTATGTAGAGCAAATCCACCATGATCAGGCTCAATACGACAAGCAGAAAGAGGGAGAGCATTGACAATGACACGACGGAAAGTGAATTTATTCTGGGTCCCGCCGGAGATGTCATCATTTCACATCTCCTGCGGCTTAATTGTAGTGTACTTGTGCTTGCGGAGGATATCCTGTCCAGATTCGCTAGTTATAAAATCGAGGAATGCCTTCGCTGCGGCGCGGTTGGTGGAAGATTTCAAAAGCGCCGCCGCAACAACGGCGATAATATTTTTCTCTGGGGCTATCGGAACAATCACAGTGCCTTTCGAATAGTATTGCGCTGTAGCATCCCAGACTATAACTGCGTCCAGGTGGCCGGTCTGCATCTGGATTCCCAGTTCGTTAACTGTAGCCGATGAAAAGAGCAAATTCTTCTCTACT
Organism: uncultured Lentisphaera sp.; assembly: GCA_964638335.1. Taxonomy (GTDB): domain Bacteria; phylum Verrucomicrobiota; class Lentisphaeria; order Victivallales; family GWF2-50-93; genus DYMC01. The sequence continues at coordinate 3,645 of CAZXAC010000030.1, forward strand.
GCAGTTTTATCCAGTTTATTTTTAGCTATCAGTTCTTCGGAAAGTCTTCCCACTTGGCAGGATTTTGGATTTCCGAGTCCAAGCCTTATACCGGGGCGTGCGATATCGGAGATATCTTTTATGCCTTTGGGATTTCCCTCTTGGACCAAAATCACTGGAACGAAGTAGCACACTCCGGCAGTTTCAGAAACCAAATCTTCCTGTTGGGCAAGCTCGACATACCAAGTGTCGCCCGGAATAAAAAGGTCTCCTCTCTGCGCCAGTTTAAGACGTGTGAGGATCATTCCGCTCCCGCCAAAATCGCAGTGTACAACAACTCCAGTTTTTTTTCTGAATATTTCCGCCATTTCGCTTATAACCGGCTGAAGCCCCGCACCGGCGTAGAGCAATATTTCCCCGCCCAGCAAATCTGTCTTAGATTGTGAATTTTGCTGACGTTCAAAATCCTCCTTAGTTTTGCTGTCCGGCATAGAAAACGCAAAATCCTTCCAGAATACCGCCATCTCATCAGACACAATGAACTTCGCGAAATCTTCCGCCGCCGGATTAGAGCTCGATTTTAGCAAATCCACCGTTACTCTTGTATGTCCGAAATCCATGCGCGGCATTTCCAAACTTTTTCTCTCGTTTCCCTTTATTACTGAATATGTTGCACCAGTGATGCCATCAATTCCAGGCCGCAATTGCAGGTCTTTCTCTATCTCAATAACATCCAAGTCCTTTCTTCTTAAAAATGCAACCGCATCCCAAACGAGTGCGGCATCCGCATGCCCAAGCATTACTGCGTTAGCTGCCTCTCCACCCGATCTTGGTCTGTTAACCACGTTCCTTTCGACAGCATCCTCGATGCCTGCCTTGCTGAGCATTGCTGACACGAGATAACCCATGGTACTGTAGATTCTATCCGTAAGCACGATTCGCAGATTATCATTTTTGAGACTTCTCAATCCAGATATATTTTTCGGGTTGCCTTTTGGAACGACAATTACGGGATGGATATATGCCGCCAGCCACCCTTTTGTAGCAAGACCTTTTGCCATCATTACGTCGTGAAAAGGGTCATGAGCAACGTATAGATCGCCTGCCCCGCTCATTTCGGCTTTGATCATATTTGCTCCGGAGTCACCATGATCGAGTTCAATCTTTCGCCCCGTCCTCAATTCGTAGGACTGAGCTATCTTTTCCATGACAGGACGCATTGTGCCACCAACGTAACAGTGAATCGGTTTTTTCTCCTCGGCATTTCCAACAAAGGCGAAACTTAATGCCGCAACGAGACAAGACTGAATTAGTATCTTCCCAAAACCTGACATCATTTCCTTCTCCTTATTTCTTAGATCCTGAACCTGAACCCAAACGGCATACTGTTCCGTCTTCGAAACTGGCGAAAATACTGTCTCCGCTGACGGCAAGTCCGTTGTAAACCAGCGGGGAGTCAAAGCGACGTTCGCACAATAAACTGCCATCTTTCAGTGATAGAATTCCGATATATCCGGACTGTGGATTGCTTTCGTAGATGCCGCCGCCAACGACAACTGCGTCCCCGCACAAAACAACGGATGAGCATCTCAGATCTTTCGGGCCTACATCCTTTGACCAAAGCTTGGACGTCTTCAGTGGCACCGCACCTGAAGCCGATTTGTACAAGGTTATACTATTCCCCGGAGTAAACACTGCCGCCTGCATATCTTTGTTCCATGCCATCTCCAAAACATGTGAGTCCTTGATAATTGGCATTAACTCTATAGAGTGCTTTCTGCCTCCCAGCCACGGCCAGTAGGAATATGCCAGACCATCAATACCCAATTGCGGAGAGATTTCGGTGAGTTCTGGAATTTTGACTTTCGATTCATCCTTGCCCTTCGCCTTCAGTCTGCGGATATCAATTTGCGCCAGCTTGTATGTGTATGTAGGATTTTCCTTGAATTTTCCAGTGGCGGGATCCAGACGCAGGTTGCCGACCTGGATAGAATCTCCAACTTTCAGCAAGAGGTCGTTGCGTTTCATATTGGGAAGAGCTTTGGATATCTCGGACTCCGCAAGCGCCTTCGACCAGACGAGTTTGCCGCTGTGTGGCTCGTAGGAGCGGACAACAATTCCGCCATCGGAACCCTGCGTCCTGCCTGCTGACGCAAATACGAGACCGTCAGAAACAAGAACCGATCCAAAGACCGGCCATGGAGATGCGACCTGGGCGTAGGAAACAATCCGTTCCTCGCGGGGGGCAACCCTTGTGCGCCAAGCCAATTTACCGTCTTCACAGCGATAGGCATACAAATATCCATTTTGAGAACCGAACAGGCAAAGTCCTTCGTAAAGCGTCGGAGAGGAATCAACCCGTCCACCTGCCGGAAGACGATGGCGAATCTTACCAGTGACGGCATCTGTCAACACCACTTCATTCCGGTTTGGCACGGCCATCGCGACTACTGCACCGGAGTTTACCGGGGCACTGATCAAACCCCTCAGGGAATCCTTCCAGTTTCTGGCAATCAAACCATCTGGGATGGGCTCGGCAACTTTGGTCTGCCAAAGCGTATCCAGCGCGGCGGGAGCTTTTGTCTCGCTGGAATTGGAGCGATCGGGGTTTGCCCTATACATGTGCCAAGTAGCCGTATCAGTGTTGGAAACTTTTTTTTCCTGTGCGTCCGGAGAGTACGCCTCACCTTTTTCGAGCGGGGTCGCCTTCTCCATATCTGCAACGCTGGGTTCTCCAGTTATTGTACCTACAGCGATTATTCCATCTATCTGCGCGGGATTGCAACCGCACCAGTTCTGCGGCACGTAGAGCAAGCCATACGCAGGGATTGTGCCAATAACACAGCCTCCTCTTATCCCGTAGTAATATAGCTTCCCGCCTTTAGCCTTGTATTCTCCCGCATCCCTATTGCAGAGTAGCATATCATTAGCAAAAAAAGAGGGAGTACAACCGGGTTTAGGTACACCCATGTGCGGGGGAATTCCTTCCTCGCGGGCGACCTTACCAGTAACTTGTTCAACGTTGAAATCGATGTGAACGGCACTCCCAGTTTTCAACAAGCTACCATCCTTTGCCGAAAGAATATAGGATTTCTTGCCGGTGTCCTCCAGCAGACTTACGGCATCCTTGCCAGCCGAGGCCACTTTCAAATAAGCGGTACACTCAAGATCTTCGGATGTCTTGGTCCAGATCACCTTGCCTGTTTTCAGTTCGGCGGCCATAATTGTGCGCATCGGCCTCTGCGGAATCTTAGACTTGTCAAGAGTCTTACGCAGCTTCGGGTCAAGGCCAACTTCCTCCGCCTTGTCAGGTCCTTCGCGCTGGACCATGTAGAGAATACCGCCAGCCGAAACCATTGACGTGGCAAGACGATCCATCTTCCAGAGCCGGGCTCCGCTTTTGACATCAAAAACCTCCACAGCTCCAGCCTCGGTCCTGAAATCCATCCGCCTCCGATCCACTCCGGTCAGTCCCCCTACAATAGAACCGTCCTTCCATCCTGACACCGCGATCAAGCCATCATCCACCAGCACTTTTACAGGCGGAAAGGCCGTGTCAAAGTTCCTGACTGTCGCTCCTGTATCGGTGTCCATTTCGACGAGCTTGCCTTCGCCGTTGGCAGCGTAAAGTCTTTTTCCGGAGATTACAAACGGTGCCCTGTTGATATATATGAGGCCTCCATAAAATGTCCCGGGTATCTGTTTTCTCCAGAGCAAAATCCCGTTAAATGCGTCATAAGCGCTGACATACAGATCATCAATATAGTTCTTATCTTGTCTGACAGGAGTGTTTTCTACGACGGAGCTGGAGAGTGTGAAGCATTTCTTGTCTGCCACCACCATTCCCACGGTGTTTGCCCAGGACTTGGAGTTCCTGTTCGAATTTGCTACGTTCATCGGCAGGCCGCCGTTCCATCTGTATCCCAAAGGGAATTTAATTTGCTTGTCGTTCGAAATGAAACTGCCGTCCGGACCGTGATATTCGTGTGTCCATACATCCATATCGGCAGGAATTTCCTTGGTGATTGTTTTCCATTGCCCGTTGTCCTTTGTGCACAGCTTGCCGCCCGGAGCAAGCACTCGCATCATTTCTTTGTCGCTCAGACCTGCCTGTTTTGCGGCGCTGGAATTTTCAACTACAATGAGGTTGACAAGGTTGTCACGGTAAGGTAGAGGGGCTAGTGGCAACACTTCGATCGTTGCAAACCCTTCAAGCTTCGCGCTAGAAACGGCAGAACGAATTTTTGCGAGATTCGCAGAATTGTCGGTTATGCAATGCACTAGGATCTTACCTTTTGCCGCCAATTCGGCCGGCAAGGAAGCGGAAAGATTCTCCCCATACGCGATCACTGCACACAACCCGGAATCTGTTCCCGCAATCTTTGTTAAGCTTTCAGCTTCAGCTCCGGCATACAGACTTAATACTTGTAAGAAATTGAACATGATACAGAAAAAAACGCAGATCGAAAAACGAGAAATTTTCATTGGATTCCTCCTAAAAGTTTTTATTAATTTTTTAATAATATCTCAATAAGCCTAAACAAGCAAAAGTTTTCTTTGTCTTTCTTTATTTAAATCTGCGATTTTCGCAAAATTATCTCATCTCAAGTTCCCCGATATGAATGGGTTCGCTCCAGCTTTCTTCGGATGCAGAGATAAAAGCTGCCCAGATGCGAAATTCGCAAATGACAACAACGGCAAAATTGCGGCGTCAATTTTCTCATCCTTTCTCCCCTACATTGTTTTTTATTTACATATTCTTAATGTGACTGGCCCCATCAGCCCGGATGGAGGCAAATCGGTTTCATTCATGTCCTTCTCAGCCACGTTACTGCGTACGTATATGCTCGGATTCGCTTTACCAAGACGCGGCTGAAGTTCGGCTGGCACATCTGGAGCTTCCGAAAGTCCCGCCACGTAATTTGCTATCGTATTGGTAACCAAGATGGTCAAGAGGTTTTCTCCACGCTTGACAAGACTGCTGATGTCGAATCGATACGGATGCATCCAAGCGACGCCTGCCTTCTGACCGTTTATCTCTACTTCGGCAACTGTTCCGACAGATCCAAGATCAAGCTCGATTTTTCTCCCAGAGAACTTCGGTGCCTCAAATGTGGTTTCGTAGCGTCCAGTCCCGGAAAAATATCGTGTCTCGGGATTTTCAGTCCACGATGAAAGCGTTTCGATTTTCATCTCGAGCCGCCGAAAACCGTATCCTTCAAGAGTCATTAGCCAATTTCCAGAAATTCGCAGCGGTTCCGTGCGCGGTGGCTGAAAGGTGGCTGAGGGTATATCAGCGATGTTTCCTGGTGTAAAAACAAAAAATGCCGATTCCCATGCCTCAAAATCAATTGGCATGGTTGTTCCCGATTTGTCTTGCCTGAACACAACCATTTCACCTACGGAACCGGTAACGGCATTCCATCTCTGCGGAACTTTTCCAGTTACCCTGAATGTGACCTCTGTCGTTATGGGAGACGGCTCCAGATTGGTGATGAAATAGATGTCTACATCATCTACGATTCTATGAATGAATGTGAGCCCGTCGCTCTGAGTATTTCCCGCTAGAGAGAAATCCGGTTTTACAACCCGCCCTATCTCCTTAAGCATCATTTGCTGGGCATGATTGAGCGGGGGAGACTTTTTGTAAGGTTCCCTGTGGGGTCTTATCGGAATACTATTGATGACATATTCGGGAATATGTACGCCGTTGCGACCAACATAAAACACTTCTTTCACGAGCCGCTCAAGTTCGAAGTCGTTTTCAATATGGTGTTTCATTCCTGCCGAATGCGTTGGAACGGTCTGGAGTGCAAGAACCAGAACACCAGCTTCCGCGAGGGCGTGAATGGCACGCATTGTTTGAATTGGAATGACCGATACATTGGGCAGGATCAGGACAGCGTACTGGTGTCCGGCAATTTCTATTTTTCCATTTTTTGCCGAGGCTTTGCGCGTAAGAATATCGTCGTTTGCAATGTCGAAATCATAGCCATTGGCGACCAGCGTGCGAGCAAGATTGCCGTATGGCATAATACGGCGCTCCCTGCCCCAGACGGCGCGTTCGCTCCACATCGTAGCATGCGGAGAATATATTAGTATATCCGCTACGAAACGTCCTTGGCGGAGCATAAAGCACGCTCGTGAGACGTATGCCGCCAATCCACCGTAATATGGCCACCATGAATTCCAGTGGCTGATGCGACTTGCCCATGGCACGTCACGGGTTGGAGCAACGTGTGGTTCGGGAGATGCCAAATATCCATGATTATAGAGCTGTGTCACGCCATCGCGCAAAAAAGCATCCGTTGCGATTTTAAGGTCCTGCAAGTCGGTACGATAGCGTGTGTTATAGATAAAAGTGTAGGCTTCAGCAGAAAATATTCCCCGACCGTAGAATCGTGCACCGGATGCTGTCGCTTTTCGCGGATCGGCAATCGGCTCGAAACGGGCTGTGGTCAGCTCGGTCTCCGGACGTTCGGTCTTACCCGCCGCTTCAACAATTTCCGTTGGAAAGCGATAATGCGGCTGTATCCGCGCTTGTACGCCGTGATTGTCGCACCATCTGGTGAAGGGTTTGTAGAAGGTCTCGATGCCAAGGGTGCTCATGAACTCTCCAAAGTCATATCGTATTCGCGGAGTCAGCGGACCGATGTCATACCAGAGTGCCGGCAGGTATCGTGTCAAGTCATATCCGGCATGTTTGTGAAAGGCATCAAGAGTATCAAGGCTCCAAAGAATGGAATTTGCCGGACTGAATATTTCAAAACTGTCGCAGAACAATGAATCTATGGTACGGCCGAATTCCTTTCCGAGCTCCTTGTGTAAAGCACCGCCCAGATTTTCGCAGTAACGCCACACCGCGCCAGAATCAAAATGATCAATGACCGTGGCGGGAGGCTTGCAGTTTTGCGCTTGGCAAATCTGTCCGGTGTATATGAGCCGGAACACCATTATTCTCCAAGTCCCCTCAGGAACCTTCCATTCGAGTTTCTCTCCATCGGCGCGAACAGAATCCGTCAGGACAATGGCGGACTCCGCGTCAAGAAGATTTTCTTCGATGATCTTGTAAGCAACGACGGCCAGAAGCTTGAGGGGTTCACCTGACGGTTCGTCTGATTTTTTACGGCTCTCCTCCGTTACCGGCATCGGAAGTTCTATCAATGACGGAGACCCTTCAGCGATGTCGCTGGACGCGATTGTCAATGCCTTGCTTTGGTCCTCTTTTGCGACCCATGGGCCTCCAAAGCTCCAGCCGGGGCTGAAGGTTATTGCCACTTCCATATCGAGACACGCGGCTTCTGCGACCGCGTGCCTTACAAGATCAAAATACTCCTTTGATAGATAGGGAATGTTTCCTTTTTCATACATTTCCCAGGCGTTCATTATTTCGACACCGCCTATGCCCTGAGATGCCATTTGCTCAAGCTGCCATGTGATATCGTCCTTCGTCAACGCATTTCCCGGCCACCACCAGCGCGTGTGCGGACGAAATGTCCGGGTCGGATTTTTCCATCCATCCTCCAATCTATTAATGACGTCACTAGGCTTTCCCATTGCTTTCCTTTATTTCATGCGATTCAACTTTTGCAATTTATGCCCAACACAACGAATGAGTATCCCTTTTTATTTTATCCATATTTCGGATTTCGCAAATTATTTTATCTCAAGTTTTCCAAAATAGGCTGGATTGTGCCAGCCTTTTTTTGTAGAAGGCGAGAAAAGCTGAATTTCTCCTTCCCTTTCCTTGGATTTTTGAACCTGCCTGCCAATATTGATAAACCATGGATTTGCGGAACTGGGTTTTTCTCCTGCGACACGATGGTTAGGGTCGGAGGCCGCCTCATTGGCTCCAACGACAGGGATACGCACGGTTAATCGCCAAAAGTCTTCGCCACGTTCCGGCTTCACTTCGGCAAGAGATTTCCAGCCCATTTTTGGATCGCCTTCCAAGATCAAACCATCGGGGTTTATTTCCAGGATATAGTGCTTATGGAATTGCGTCTGGATAGTGATAGCAACAAATTCCCCGCCGTAGATGTCGGTCGCGGAAATGAGATCCTTGACCTTGGGTTCCTTGCAGGTGATTTCAAGAATCAGCGCGTTATTTTCCCAACCGACCTTGAAAGAGGTTTTGAGTTCGGGCTCTTCTCCGGTCTTGGCTTTTTTCAGGAAATATTCCGTCGCTTTGCTAAGATCTGAGCCTTCCACTCCAATAGCCGATGGAAGATTTTCACTGGCATCGGAAAGTTTGGAAACATCCTTTTGATATTTTGCCATGACATCCTCACGTGGCTGTAGGTCGTTTATGATCATCTGCACCCGTCGCCCGTAAATCGTGTCGCCCGCCGACGCCTTCGCGGCATCGAGCAAGTCGCGTAATTTCAATGCGGTATCTAGAGATACATTCCGAGGATCACCACGGCCACGACTGCGGCTTTGATCTTTGAAAGCGAGATTAGCTTCCGCGAAATCAATCGCCGCTTTCATCTGTTTTGCCGCAGGACCGTAGAATTTTTCGCAGTATTCATTGAGCACTTCGTCTACATCGAGATCGGCATTCCAGAGGAAACGCGATTGTACGTATAGAGTGATCGGTTCGATCCCTGGTACTTTCCATTTGCCTTGAAATTGGCTTTGCTCTCCGGTGTCACCGCGGGAGATTCCCTTTAGAGCTTTCAGATCTCGAGCGGTCGCACGTGGATGTATTACCGGATACGCGAGCGGCAGACCGCGAACTTTTTTCCCGTCTTCAGACTCAGTAACTCCCCAAATGTGGTAGCGGTTGTTTTCAAGCCGGAGAATATTGCCGGGGGCCATCTTGCTTTTCCACTTCTGGACTCTGGTCCAGTATTCGTTCCAGTGTTCGGGATCAGTCATTTTAGGACGAGCTGAATTTGCGATCCATACGGCCAGATTTGGACTGAACTTTTCTATATTGTCTGGAGCCTCGATATATGAGGTATATGCTCCGCAGGTGATCAACTTTTTCGGGTGAGTCTTATACACTTCTGTCGCTACGCGGTCCGCAAATCCCCATACCAGTTCTGAAGGAGTTTTCCCTTTACATCCATCGCATTGGCACTGTTTAAATCCGTCACCGGGCCAGATATCAACGCTTGGGATATCATATTTGTCGTAAAGGAATCGGACAAAATTAATTGTTTCGTTTTCCAATCCTTTGGAGCTGTAACATGCAGTTCCTTTGCCACGGTGCTCGGTATCACGCTTGCCGTTAATCAGGGCATAATATTCCGGATGGGTTTTCTGCATTGCCTCAGTACTGTAAACACTAACCAGCCCATGCGGACCGCGGTGGAGTCCAAGAAGTTCGGTTCCGTTGTTCATTCCGATTCGCCGCGCCCAGATTACATCATCAAAACTAAAAGATCCGTATCCGTAATAAGCCCACGCGCGCATGGCATAGTCTGGAATCACTGTTTCGTTGAGGCAAGGAAAGCTTACGGAAGGAAGTCTAGGCAAAATCTCTCCTATTGCTCCCGGGGTGTACCAGCGTGCACCAAGCTTCCAAAGGAACGCGCATACCGCGTTGAGGGATCCGTTCTCATCATGTATCCAAAAGCCTTTGACATTATTTCCGCCACTAATCCAAAGAGACGAGGCCCCCTCTCCATATTCTTCGTCCATAATCTTATCGAAATCCTTTGGAGCCCAGATCAACTTAAAATTCAACCTGAACCACATAGGATAATCCCAGCCGTATTCCGTCTTGCCACTATCCTTTACGTCTTTATTCCATCTTGCGAGAGCATCCGGATCATCCAGTTTTTTAGGAATTGGGATCTTGCTGGAATCAAAATCAATATCATCCCCAAGCAAGACAATCCAATTCGTTTTGGCGGACGGGTCTACACCGGTAAGCATCCGGTAGGCTCCATGCTTCAGGTCATCAGATTTTACTCCGAGTTTTTTGGTTTCAGGACTTTCTCCGACGTAAATCTTTACTGGGATGGATGCATCAGGACTTGTGACGATCGGCAAACGAGCCCCCGCGATTTTTTCGATGCCACGTTGTAGTTCCAAAGCCGCGAGAGTCGCCATCCTCGGACGATTCTCCGCCGCGATTACGATCTGCGCATTCGGCTGTCCGTCCTTTACAATAAATGCCTCTTCCGCCACCACGTTCAACATCGCAAAAAAAACCAACAGGAGATACTTATGTATTTTTATCATCGTCCGCTCCTTTTTATTTTTGAATGATCCACCTCGGAAGTACGATAATGGCGATTTCCCGTAAAACAACAAACAGGAGCTCCTAATTATATCAAAAAGACAGGTAATACTGAGTTGCGTTCAAAGAGACAGTAAACCCACCCAGGCAGGTAAAGATTGCGAAATATTCAGATGCGGAACTGGGAGGAGGAATTCTGTCACTGCTAAAAGTAACGGCTGGATTTTGAGACACAGAAGCCGCGATGAATAGGAATCAACCGCTTAAATGCAATTAAGTATAATATTAATTGATCAAGCGCTGACAAGAGAAGGAGTTCATTAAAGTTATGGGCGAATATATCCTTTTCATCTGTTGAACCATATCTCGTATCGCTCATTCCCATAGCGGATTTCCATCTCTCCGGAACCGAAGCGGCTATAAGCCCAGGGACTTTCCACCAAGGGATATCCGTCCAGCTTTATCGGCTTTCCGTCAATAGTAGGTTTGGCATCCCAGCCTGTTATGAAGAGACCTGCCGACGGTGACTTATAGGATATTGCCCCATTCTTCTCATTCATTCCGGCATTGCAAACGGCTTTGGAGAACGCATCGAATGAACCCCAGTCCGCTTCCCGTCCGCATTCAACAATCCAAGTATTCTCATTCGCCGCGCATATAAGTTCACGTCCTGCGTACTGTCCATAATCTCCAATGATAAATCCATGTCTGGAATATATCCCAACGTAGCCCTTGCCAACTTTTGCAAAGGCCCATTTTCCTCCCGAAGGACAGTTTTCGAAGCATGTTTCATCCATTTTATCCTGTTCAAAAAGGCAATGACTCATCCAGGCGACAGGAGAAAGCCTGAATGAAAGCGACATGATGTTGCGGTGCTGTATGACTCTTGGCATGGATGTGCTTCCTGACCAGTAGTCTGGACGGACGCCGTTGCCTTCTTCGGACGTTTCCGGACATGACCAGAATATCGGGATCTTGTTCTTCAAGGTGATTTGCGCAGGCATAATCATCCTTTCCTTTTCACCTTTTCGGAAGTCCTGAAGTCCTGAAAGCATATAGTCAGGTGTGCGAAATACGCAGAAATTTGCCGACTGCGGCTCGCCGCGCAACAACCCCTGTCTTACAAACGATTCTACAACTGAAGTTTCGTCATTTGCTATATCGTATATTATTTTGGGAGGCGAGTAGCGACTATATGCAATTGTAACTGGTCCCATTCCGTAGGGGCCTTTTGCAAGCGCTCCTTTGCCGAAGAGCAACCAGTTGATCTGCGAACTATCGTCGTAGTCAGGATGCTTCATGTGTTTGCTGTAGCTTCTGGAGTGGGCAGTTCCGAAAACGCCTTCAAAGCTGTCAGCCGCCATATTGAAAAACATATAATCCAGGAGATTGCCGGCCATCTCCTTCAAATTGTTGTCGTCCTTCTCTGCAAATTCATATGCATTTAGAATTGCTGTCAGGCTGACGAAATAATACGAGTTGGAATGCCATTCGTTGAATCCAAAGCGTCCGCGCTGGCGAAGCCATTCGGTCAGATACATTCTTCCTTTCGTGGCGTGGTAGAGTCCCGGCTGTCCGCTGTTTTTGAATTTCTCAGTGGGGAACAACTGACCGGCCATCCATTCCGCTACGTGGAACAGTATCTGGTGGTTTTCGGTGCCAAAGTGCATGACAGTTTCACCGGGTTCGTCAACCCAGTATTTAAAATTTAAAACGGCGTCCTTCATCATTTCACGGAGCTTCGGATCCACGTGCTTGTCGTCCTTGTCCCATATCAATATCGGCAATATGGCGTGGATGAGGAAATCAGCCGCATCCTCCCGGGCATTTATGTAATCACAGGCTATACGGATTTTTGATTCATCAATCTCGTCGTAGCGCCCAAGGGCGTAAAGTGAGGTCTGGCTCCATATATCCCATCCGGCTCCCCAGTCTTCTGCGTCTTCTACGGCAAAATGTTCCAAGATCATTCTTTTACGCTCTTTAAGTTTTTCAAATCCCCTGGGCGCCTCTTTCGGAGTCACCTTTCGGATTTCGAAATCTTCTGAAGCAATGATGCTTCCATCACCTGATATCCAGGCACATTCTATTACGTATTTCCCGTCCTTGAGTTCAGAACCCTTGCAGAGCGACGTAAATCCTGTTGCCTGCGGGAATTTCTCCTGAACGACTTCATGTTTTGAATCCAGCAACCTAATTCTTGCCTTGTATTCTGTCGGAGAATTGGATGCTGTTGACAACTTTATTCCTACTTCATGATCCGGATAGAAGATGTCACGCGTAAGGCTCAATCCTGTAATTGCGTCTTCTATCTCTGCACGGGATTTGGAACTTATTTTCTTAGTAAAATGGATGCCCGCCTTGGCTCCTCCATTCGGCATGGAAATCATAGCGCCTATCTGTGTAGTTCTTCCAAGACGGAACAAGGCTACGGTCAAAATGTTTTTACCGGCTTTCAATTCCACTTCGAATTCCTGGTCTGAAGCCCTAACCAATTTCTTAGCAGGATCCTGATCAAATACAATCTTACCGTTCACGGCCACAACCGCGCGCAGGGAAATGTAATGACTAAACTGAAACTTAAAGAGTCCGGGAGAATCAGGCTCAAGGACTGTGGACATGAAAACAGCGCCAACATGATTTGAAGTGAAGTATTTTCCCCATGAGAGACATTTGTCCGGCCTGCGATCAGGCATCCAGGTTGATTTCATTCCGAGCCATTCCACAGTCAGACCCTCCTGCGGAGAAGAACTCAATATGCGCTGGGAAGCTTCAACAAGTTCTTGGATTTCCTTTTTCCCGGCGTTTGAACTTTTCTCCTCAAAGAAGGAGAGTCCTTTGACATCGGAAGAGGCATCCTTGTAGAACGGGCCAAGTATCAACCAGGGTCTGATTATCTTTCCCGCGTCAATTTTCACCAATTAACTCCATATTAAACAGGATTAAACTTGCCTATTTATCTTCCTCAGGCCACATGCTGTTTATCATTTCAACTGTCTTGTCTACAAGCATCTGCCCCCCAGCCGGGCCGACATTGCTCTGCTGAGGAGTGGAACCGTAGGCTCCTCCGGAAAGCGCCCTCTCTGTCGGAAGATATGACCCGGAAAGTGCGGCCCCGTCTGAAAGCTCAATAAGGAATGTCTGTACGGCCTTGCTTCTCGCCTTGATCTGCAGTCCGTAATCCACGTATAGTTCGAACGGATTGTTCGCGAAGGCCACATTGCCGATTCTGACGGCATGTACTTCAACAGGAATTGTCGTCTGAGCTTTTTCCTTTTCAAATCTGGCCAGAACCCTTTTTGCGCTGTTCATCCTGAAATAGGAAACTTGGCTTTTCTTGATCCATTCCTTGTCCTTCCTGAGTTCAGGGTTCTTTTGGGCGGCCTCCTCC
>CAZXAC010000031.1:0-17146 GCA_964638335.1 uncultured Lentisphaera sp.
TGCGCTCTTCTCCGTGCTATTGATGTATTTTATGGTGAAGGATGATTCGTCCTCTGATACCGAGCCTGCGGCGCTTAAGGATTCGTTTGGCAGATTTTCAAGAGAATTGAAGCTACTGCTCGTCTCCGACATACTGATACGCTTCTGCGAGCAGTTGCCATATGCATTTCTCGCCGTATGGGTCTGTAGAAACCTGAATATGACAGAGCTCTTCTTTGGATGGCTTACCGCGATAGAGATGTTTGTGGCTGTTGCTGTGTATCTTCCAATAGCATGGCTTGCTGACCGTGGCAGTAAGAAGTTATATGTCTCGATAACATTCTGCTTCTTCACAATTTTTCCCACGATACTCTATCTAGCAGGCAAAATCCCTGATTGGGCCGGCAGACCTGAACTTCTGGCCCCAATGCTTATTTTCGCATTCGTGATCAGGGGATTGAAGGAATTCGGAGAGCCGACGAGGAAGTCGTTAATACTTGACCTGGCGCCGGAAGACGCCAAGGCGGCGACCTTCGGAGCGTATTATCTTGTAAGAGACGTAATAGTCGGCGTTGTCGCCCTTTCAGCTGGAATTCTCTGGCAGAAATCACCCGCTCTCAATCTCGGAATATCAAGCTTACTTGGATTGGTAGGAACAACTATTTTCATAAAATTCGGAAAAGACGCTACGATCGATTCAAGTGTGAAGAGCAACCCAACTCGTTGAATAAATTTTTAAAAGATTTCATTGTTTTCATAAAGTAGGGCGGGACACGCCTGAGCATACTAAACTTTCTAACGTGTCAGTCGCAGACCCCAACAATAAATCGGTGCCAGTCCAAGCTATTCTTTGTAAGAAAATAGTATGTCGCTAAAATATTGCGGTATCCTGGAGGGCTTGGAAAACAATTGATTATAGATGCTATCTTGATAGTCAGTTAGTTATATATATCTGTCTGATTGAAGCGCAAAATTTAGGTCAATCAATCGCGAAGACTTGCGAGTCTGGTCCTCTTATCACTTCCCTAAGTTTCTGAGGATATTTTTTGAAGAATTCATGACGTTCAAATAAATCGTTGTTTGCCGATTCATTTGTTCTCATGATATGAGTGATGCCTGATTTTTTCAGAATTGTGATTTTTTCATCGAAAGTAAAACCGTCATTAAAAAGAAAGATCATCTCTGGAGTCCAGACGGGAATCAACTGAACTCTTCTATTGCTTTTGCGATAGAGTTGTGATTGGTAGAGGGCGCTGTCGGATAGTACTAGGCTATTGTCAGGCAGAAATTCAGCGTATTTGAATGCCATTTCCTCTATACCTTTTCTTTCTTCGAAAGCCACCTTGAACCATTTTTTCGGATTCATCGCGAAGGGATTTATTGGCAATGTCAGGGCAAATATAAACGAAACTAGGAGCATGGCGATGCAGATAAATTTAAAAATTTTGTCAGGGATCTTTGCGGTCTTTGCGAAATTCGCAATGAAAGGACCTGAGAGTATTGAAACTGCGATTATCGCGGGTGTCAGGACTCTCATGGAGTAGTATATTCCGCCGCAGGTGTATTTCGTGGAATACGCCCATATTGCGATTATCGCAAGTGAGTAAGAGTAGAAGGCGGTCTTGTTTTCAATACGTGATTTCCACGCGGTAAAGAGGGCGATAAGTTGTATCGGGAGTCCAATTATAGCGAATTTAAGGGCATCAAGCAGATAATTTGAATTGGAAAACAGCGAGAACTGTCTGCCATATTCCTCCATTATGGATTGATGTATCTGGTTATGCGGGAGCAGTCCGAATAAGGAAAGAGGATAGAACGGATTATTGAAGATTAAAATATTTCTTATGTAGAAAGGACAGGATATTATAATCGCAAGTAGGAGACATTTCACTGCATGACGGATCGGAATCCTCATTGATATCAATACTGGAATGATCATAATTATGAAAATTAATCCGTATTCTCTTGATAATGCTCCGATTCCTGCCGCGACTGCGCACATGAATAAAGAGGAGAAGCTTGAAGAATCATTTCTCATTTTTTGCCGCATAGTAGAAGAATCCAGCCGCCGAAACTGCCGTCCAACCTGTCTCCTGGCCCAAGAAAAGGGAAAAGAATAAAGTCGTCGAAAGGAGAAGTGAAAGCAATGATATAGCTGCGGAAGATCTGCCGAACAGCGTTTGCGAAGCGTGGTAGACATAATAGAGGCAAGCCGTGAACTGGAGCAGGACTATTACGGAGCTCAGGCTCGGAATTATTTTACCGGCGTAAATGTAGAGAGCGGAGTATATGATTGATGCGAGGGGAGGGAAGCCGTCGGGGTAGGGGTATATGAGGAAATCATCCGCTGTTGACGGAGGATAAAACGAGAGCGAAGCTCCATTGAATACAAGTTCTGCGAGATGTTGCCATCGGAATATTGAATCTGGCGATATCATTGGTTGCATCCACGATCTTAGTAAGATAAGTATTGCGAATGGTGCAGCAATAAACAAAACGGAAGTTTCCACAGTCTTTGGTTCTGATTCTATGGCATGTTCCCAAAGGCGGATCTTTTTGTGTCGGAGATAGAAAAGCAATGTGATGGATAATGTTGCAAGGAATGCGGAGACGCTTGCGAAATTCGCGGTTAAAGGCGAGTATGCCAGAATCAAAATCGAATAAAATACGGATATTGTTGAAAGCATGAAGGTTGATGGAGCCAGCTCCCAGCCTTTTATCTTGAGCAGTCGAGACAGCAGATATCCGGGAAGTAGCAGCCCTATTGTCCCGCTTAAAACTAATCTCAGGATTGTCATTTCGAATGCCTTGGTATCTTTTCCGTTCATTTATGGACAGTATTAATTTAATGCATTAAAATTCGAATTAAATCCAGCAAAAATCTAAAACGGGTTTATTTTATTGATGTGACGATTATTTGGGATGATTGGATTTTGCCTGTCTTTAAGGCAACGTGTCGCGTGATGAACTTATTTTTTGAGCGAGGCTGGCATGAAATACAGATTTTTATTTTTTTTGTTTTTTGTCGGATGTCTTATGGCGGGCTGTCTTACGTTGAAGCCGAAGGCGGGTGACGCGAAAGCTTCCCAAGATCTTCTGCGGAGCAAGGTATATCTCGCGCACAATCTCTGGTACAATAGTTCGCTCATCATCCCTGTTGAAAATTATCATAACGGAAAGATTATATCCGCTGGTACGGAGGTGGAAATTATCGAATATGACAATACGAAGATTGTCTTCATGGACAATTCTGGAAATGTCTACACGATGATCTACAGGGAGGACAGGACGATGCTTCCGGTGGAAAAATATATTCCCACCCTTTTCGTCAAGAAGAATCCGCTCGAAGACTTTGATTCCGAAACGATTGCGTTGATAAAAGAGGGTAGGGCGGTGAAGGGCATGGATAGGAACGTTGTCTTCGCCTCATGGGGCGCGCCGATGAGGACTAGGACGCCAGATATGCAGAACAACAACACGTGGATATACTGGGCGGATCCGGAAAAATATAAGCGGGCAATTTTTAAAAACGGAAAACTACTGGAGATATTGGAATGAAAAAGACTATCATGGTGGCGGGAGGAGGCGGATTTTTGGGTTCTCATCTTTGTGAACGGTTGCTTGCTGAAGACAATTACGTGATATGTGTGGATAATTTCTATACTGGGACGAAGGACAATATTATTGGCCTCATGTCCAATCCGCATTTTGAATTCATAAGGCACGATGTGACATGGCCGATATATTTGGAAGTGGACCAGATATATAATCTTGCCTGTCCGGCATCACCGATACACTATCAGCATGATCCGATACAGACAACGAAGACCAGCGTTCTTGGCGCGATAAATATGCTTGGGCTCGCAAAGAGGTTGAAAATACCCATTCTCCAGGCGTCAACATCGGAAGTTTACGGAGACCCCAGCGTGCATCCGCAGGTCGAGGAATACTGGGGCAATGTGAATCCCATAGGCCTGCGCAGTTGCTACGATGAGGGGAAACGCTGCGCGGAGACTTTGTTTTTCGATTATCACAGGCAGTTGGATGTGGCGATAAAGGTCGTAAGAATATTCAACACCTACGGTCCTCGCATGCAGATTGACGACGGCAGGGTTGTAAGCAATTTCATAGTTCAAGCTCTCAGAGGCGAGGATATCACCATTTACGGAGAAGGAAATCAGACAAGGAGCTTCTGTTATGTGGACGACATGATTGAAGCCTTTATACGCATGATGAATACTGACCGCTCCGTTACTGGCCCGATCAATGTCGGGAATCCGGGTGAATTCACCATACGGCAGTTGGCGGACATGGTCATAAAAATGACTGGATCGAAGTCAAAGATCATACACAAGGAACTTCCGAAGGACGATCCGGTGAAGAGGCGTCCTGACATCTCCAAGGCCCAGAATATCCTCGGATGGAACCCGAAGGTCAAGCTCGAGGTGGGGCTCGTAACTACGATAGAATATTTCAAGTCCAAGGTAAAATTGCAGAAGGGCAGATGATGCCGGACCTAAAAGGACACAAGGTTTTCTGTTTTTTGAATCCTCTGTCCTGCGAAGGGTACTCCCTAAAAAAATGGCCAGTAATAGAGGGAATATTCAAGGAACTCTCGATAAGGCACGAACTCATTTCCTGCAAGGGAGATCTTAAGACTGAGGTGGAGAGGGTCCTCAGGGAAATTAAGCCGGATGATCCTGTCACCTTCGCAGGACTCGGCGGAGACGGTACACATTGCGCCATAATAAATGCAATGTTGAAATTCAAGGATTCAAATCCATCTAGGAAACTGCCTTTTTATTCCATAATCCCGTTTGGAACGGGAAACAACATAGCGAAATCTTTTCGTCTTTCCCGCGGAGACAGTTTCTTTTGCAGCGAACTTCGCAGGTCTATTGCCGGTACTGTTTATGGAGCTGAATTCAAGGTGGATGTAGGCCGCGTGAACGGAATTTATTTCCTTGACGCGTTCACCGTCGGGATAGACGCCCACATTCTCACTGGAAGAAACCGGGACAGGAGCCTGCTTGCTAGAATACCGGTGCTGAATTCAATTTTTAGAGGATATCCTCTATACGTGTTTAATACTATAAAAAGTTTTCGCATATGCAAGCCGCTTGAGTGTAAAGTGGAATTGGGCGGAAATATCTTCTACGAGGGGGGATTGTTCAACGCAATCGCGAACAATACCAGGATATATGCGGGAGAATTCGATCCTACCGATAATGCCATCGCAAATGATGGATTGCTGGACCTTGCCCTGCACAGCGGGAGAAAGGATTACATATGGTCGTATCTTTTGAGTTATCGTCGCATTCCGAGAAGAATAAGGAGGATTCTGATGAAGTGGATGGGAGAAAAATTAAACTCTAAATTCTCTTCGGCTAAGATATCATTTCAGAAGAAGATCCCCGCCCAAATCGACGGGGAGGAAATTGAAGCGTCGGACAATTACATCGTAGAAGTCTTTCCTCAAGCTATATCCCTAAAAATACCAGTAGAACCGGCATAAAAATTTTTCTGTTTTTTTATTAAAAAAACATGTTTTTTTCGCTATCTCTGATATATTGATGCCTTCTTAAGAGTTCTGAATGAAAACCCTATAAGGAAAGGCTTTAAAATATGAGCGAAGAAATTAATGGGAACGGCAGCAATGCCAACATGGCGGCGGCATCAGATTACAGTGCGAAAAAAATAACAGTCCTAGAAGGTCTTGAAGCTGTCAGAAAACGCCCTAGCATGTACATCGGTGATACCGGCGTGAGAGGCCTGCATCACTTGGTTTACGAAGTCGTGGACAACAGCGTCGACGAGGCTCTCGCCGGATACGCGAAAAATATTGAAGTGATAATACACCCCGATAATTGTGTCACCGTAAAGGACGACGGCAGAGGGATCCCTGTTGACATGCACGAAGAGGAAAAGATGCCGGCGGTGGAAGTTGTGCTCACGAAATTGCATGCCGGTGGTAAGTTCGATCATGGCTCGTATAAGGTTTCAGGCGGTCTGCACGGCGTGGGCGTTTCCTGTGTGAATGCTCTTAGCGAATGGCTCGAAGTGGAAGTTCACAGAGATGGTTTTGTACATCATATTCGTTTTGAACGAGGTAATACCGCATCCCAGCTTACGAAGATACGTCCATCGGACAAGAGAGGCACGACCGTTCGTTTCAAGCCAGACATGCAGATATTCTCTGTTGGAGAATATTCGTGGGACATACTTGCCAACCGCCTCAAGGAGCTCGCATTCCTGAACAAGGGGCTCAGCATCACCCTTTCCGATGAAAGAGCTGAAAAGGATAGGAAGGAAGTCTTCTTCTTCGAGGGCGGAATATCGGGGTTCGTAAGACATCTTAATGCCAATAAGCAGGTTATGCACGAAGTGATACACTTCATGAAGGAAAAGGACGGCGTTGAAGTGGAAATCGCGATGCAGTATAACGACAGCTTCATCGAAAATATTTACAGCTACGCGAACAACATCAACACGATAGAAGGCGGTACGCATCTTTCCGGTTTTCAGGCGGCAATGACCAGAACAATAAACAACTACGCGAAAAATCTCAATCTGCTTAAAAACGAAAAACCTGTGTCAGGAGCGGACACGAGGGAAGGACTCGCGGCAATAATTAGCGTGAAAGTTCCGGATCCACAGTTTGAAGGACAGACAAAGACCAAGCTTGGAAACGGCGAGGTGAGGGGAATAGTGGAGTCCGTAGTCAATGATGAGCTGGGAGCATTCCTTGAGGAAAACCCTGCCGCCGCGAAAGAAGTTGTGAGCAAGGCTCTTACTGCCGCCCGCGCGAGAGAGGCCGCCAGAAAGGCAAGAGAACTCGTCCAACGAAAGGGCGCTCTGGATGGATTCGCGTTGCCGGGGAAACTTTCCGATTGCTCCGAAAGGGATCCGGCTAAATCAGAACTTTACATAGTTGAGGGTGACTCCGCAGGCGGTTCCGCGAAACAAGGCCGCGACAGCTCATTCCAGGCGATACTGCCTATAAGAGGTAAACTCCTGAACGTGGAAAAATCCAGACTTGATAAAATATTGCAGAACAAGGAAATTCAATCTCTCATAGCCGCGATAGGCTGCGGTGTTGGTCAGGACGATTTTGATGTCACGAAGTCCCGTTATCACCGGGTTATAATAATGACCGATGCCGACGTTGACGGCTCGCATATCAGGACCCTGATATTGACACTTTTCTTCCGCCAGATGAAACCTCTGATTGAAACAGGTTACATCTACATCGCCAAACCTCCTCTCTACAAGGTGAAGAGAAAGAAAAAAGAACGCTATATCGAGAGCGAAGAACAACTCGATCAATATCTGGTGGAACTCGGATCGGAAGAAGTCAGCATCAAGCTTCTGCCGGACAGGGTTCTAGATCCGGAATCTCTTAAAAGCGCTCTAGCTGTTGCTGTTTCGGCCAACAAGATATCATCGGCGCTCAGGAGGCATGGAATAGATCCGATGAAATACCTGCTTATGACGAAGGACGGAAAATTCCCTGTCGCGAAAATCGCAGTGTCCTCCCCAAGCGGACTTAGAGAATTCTACGCATACAACGATCAAGAGGAGGCCGATATTGTCGCTGGCGAGGAACGCAAGCTTGCAACCGAGCTTGGCTTTGTCGAAAAAACCTCTTCCTCACCAGAAGAGGTTCAGGAGGCCGCCGACATGAAAAAAAGAATCGCCGCGATGATTGAAACATATTCCATACACGAAGCCAGCGCTTGCTCCGAACTTTCTGAAAATCTGAAAAAATACGGTTTCGGAATAGAAAATCTCTTCGAAGGCGATAAACCGATATTTGAAGTATCCTCCGGAGAAGCTAAAACCGCAACAGTCAACTCCATAAATGAACTTTTCGAAGCTGTTAAGAAGGTCGGAAAGCAGGGAATACAGATAACACGCTACAAAGGTCTCGGTGAAATGAACGCCGAACAACTTTGGGAAACCACTATGGATCCGGCCAACAGGAAGATGATACGCGTGACCATGGAAGACGCATTTGAGGCGGAAAGGATATTTGCGTTGCTTATGGGCGATGAAGTGGAACCGCGCAGGGACTACATCGAGAAATACGCGGAAAGCGTCAAAGACCTCGATATTTGATCTTCTTTTCGAAGAGCTCGCAGAATTTATCGAAGGAGTCGTCGTCATCCTTGCTTATGAGGGGTGTGGCTCCCTTTCTTTTTCTTAGCCAGTTGATTAGTCCGTCGGCTATTTTTTTCTCATCGAAGAAACCGTGAATGTAAGTCCCGAAAACAAGTCCATCATCGGATATTGATGCGGAGATATTTTTTTCATCTCTTCTGTCATATATCTCTAGTATTTGCTCAGAGGAACCTTTGCTTTCTCCCATGTGTATTTCGTAGCCCTTGAACTCGGTGTTCATGTCCGCAAATGGCAGTTCTGCAATAATTTTTCCACTTACCTGGGAAACTTGTTTTTTCTTCCTCAAGACTGTATCCATTTTAATGAGGGAGAGTCCGGAGCTCTTTCCGGCCTTATCCTCTGAACCGTATGGGTCGGATATTTTTCTGCCCAGAATCTGATATCCGCCGCAAATTCCGAACACTGGTCCTCCCTTTGAATGATATTCCAAAATCCTGTCCGCGATTCCAGTCTTCTTCAAAAACTCAAGATCTGCTCTTGTGTTCTTGCTTCCCGGAAGAAATATGATGTCAGGAGATCCGATTTCATCAGCCTTATCTACGTAGCGTAGATTGCAGTCGCTTCTTTTTTCGAAAACCAGAAAATCCGTATAGTTGCTGATGCGGGGGTATCTTATCACAACTATTTCAGTAATGTCTTTTTTTGTCGCCTTTGACTCTTTGCGATTGTCCAAAGCGAGGGAATCCTCCTCCTCTATCTTCAGATTTTTTACGTAAGGTAGGACGCCTAAAACCTTTACGCCAGTGAGGGCTTCTATCCTTTCTATGCCGCTTTTCAGGAGGGTTTCATCGCCCCTGAACTTATTTATGATTATCCCTTTGAAGAGTTTTCTCCATCGCTCCGGCAGCAGGCGCATTGTGCCGTATATTGAAGCAAAGACCCCTCCGCGGTCAATATCGGCCACAAGTATTACATCCGCGCCAGCATATTCGGCCATTGCCATATTGACGAAATCCCTATGAAGTAAGTTTATTTCAGCCGGGCTTCCGGCTCCTTCCATTACTATGAAATCATATTTCGCCGAGAGCCTGTCGTAAGCCTCGAATGCTTTTTCCCTGACATAGTCGTTTATCTTGTAGTAATCTGCCGCTGAAAGTGTTTTATAAACTTTTCCGTTTACTATCACTTGGCATCTGGCATCTCCGGAAGGTTTCAATAACACAGGATTCATATCATTTTCAGCTTCTATGCCGGCGCATTTTGCCTGAAACGCCTGTGCCCGCCCGATCTCGCCTCCGCTTTTGGTTACGAAGGAATTCAATGCCATATTCTGCGCTTTGAACGGAGCGATGCGGACGCCCTTTTGAGATAGTATTCCGCACAGCGCCGCCGTTACAAGGCTTTTCCCACTGTCGGAACTTGTCCCTACTATCATCAAGCTTTTTGCTGGTTTTTTCTGGATCTTTTTCTTTCCGGCGTTGAAATAATTTTTGATTTCATCGACGAGCCTCTCGTTGCTTTTCCTGTCGAGGACTGCTATCCTTACGAAATTTTCACCAAGACCTCGGATGCGGGAACAGTCTCTGAGAAGAAATCCTTTTTCTAGTAGAAATCGGAGGAACTTTATGTTGTTTTTTTCACTGCGGATTTCGCAAAGAAGAAAATTTGTAGATGAGGGAAATACTTTTATCGGAACTGACGAGAGGGCTTGCAAGAGAAAATTTCTTTCATTCTCGTTCTTTTTGCGAGTTTCGCAAAGATAATTTTTGTCGGAGTAGAGCAGGGGAGCTGTATTCTGAGCTATGCTGTTCACATTCCATGGAAGAAGTTTGGCCCGTATCTTTTTGCTGACTGTTCTTGGAGCGAACATCATGCCGAGCCTCAATCCAGCTATTCCGAAAAACTTGGTCAACGATTTGAATACCAAAATGTTGCCTGGGATTGATTGCTTTTTGTTAAATAATGAATCATTGTCATAATCAATGAAGGACTCATCAATTCCGATCCAGGAGCCCTTGAATTTTTCGGCGATTGAAATGATTTTTGAATTTGCGATTTTCGCGCCGCTAGGATTGTTTGGATTGCAAATGAAAAGGAAATCTCCAGACTTGAGATGGAGCTTTTCGGATTCAAAACGGAAATTCGTCTCCGGTTTGGCGGATATGAAATATTCACACTGGATTCCGAGGGATCTGCATACTTCCTCGTATCCGCTGTAACACGGCGCCGCCAATACTACCTTCTCCGGACTTAATGCTGATAATGTTGCCGCGAAGAGTTCGGTAGAGCCGTTGCCAACCAATATGTTTTCGCTCGAATGACCATGGGCTTTTGCCAAGGCTTTTATGGCATTGGATGAGCATGAATCCGGGTATGAGTTGATTTGTTCGTAATCGAGGGATGAGAGGAGATCTTTTACAGCCTGGGGCGGACCGTATGGATTTACGTTTACGCTGAAGTCAATTATTTCCTCGGGTAGTTTTTTTAGTCCCAGCAGACTGGCTGACGATGATGCATCTCCGCCGTGATGATCCGCGAAATTCGCAGGATTTTGCTTTGATATATGTTTTTTTTCCATGCCGATAAGTTTGCAATCCGCTTTTGATATTTTTTCAATCCAATCCCGCAAATATAGCCGTAATTTGGTATTTGTGAATGACAAGAATCCGATTTTTATTTCCATTCGTCCTTATTCTTGTCCCAAATAAACTTGATTTCACAAGGAAAAAATGTGTTCGAGCACTGTTTTATCTTTATCCTCTGACGCCACTTCGAGCTATGGAGTACGAGTCGGGTTCACAGAGTTACAAGTCGGGGTTGCTGCCGGAATCGGTATCGAGAAATGAATTCAACCGATTCCGACTACGATTACGATTACGATTACGATTACGATTACGATTACGATTGGGACTACGATTACGATTGGGACCTGTCCATCATAGCCCGGAGGGCGACGGTGGATTCCGATAACGATTCCGACCCCGATTTACTATTGTCGCCCCTCAAAGGAGGGCGGGTTTTCCAACCCGCCTAACGGACATTTTCCCAGATGGAATTCTTTGCGGCAGTATTAACAGTATTAATCCGATAGAGTAGCAAAAAATCTGAGACGGTTTATATTCCAAGGTGGTATTTTAGGATCAACGATACGGGGTGCAGGAAATGCCTTCCCGTGAATTGGACGATAAATGACTAAAAAACAGAACAGCTATAAACCCCCGTACGAGATAAGTTCTACCATGTTGTCATTGGTCGCTGGAATTGCGGAAATCGCGGGTCGGATTACCGCATTGCGGGAGAGCTCCGTTGACTTGCGCCTGCGCCGCGTGAATCGCATAAAAACCATTCATGGCTCATTGTCCATTGAAGGCAATACCTTGTCGGAACAGCAGATAACTGCGATTCTCGCAGGAAAGACAGTTGTCGCCCCCCAGCGGGAAATAGTGGAAGTGAAAAACGCCATTGATGTTTATGACAAGCTTGAATCAATGAATCCGGATTCCGAGAAAGATTTACTCCTGGCACATAAGACTT
Source organism: uncultured Lentisphaera sp. (assembly GCA_964638335.1). Lineage (GTDB taxonomy): Bacteria > Verrucomicrobiota > Lentisphaeria > Victivallales > GWF2-50-93 > DYMC01. The sequence continues at coordinate 11,635 of CAZXAC010000031.1, forward strand.
TGATGTTGGGCCTGATCGAAACCGCCGGACAATACAGAACTGGCGGAGCGGGGATAATGGGTAAGGAAGAACTTGTCCATATCGCTCCTCCGGCAGGACGTGTTCCAGTCCTGATGAAAGATTTGTTTTCCTGGCTGAGAAAAAGTGACGAGCATCCATTGATAAAAAGCAGCATCTTTCATTATGAATTTGAGTTCATTCATCCGTTCACCGACGGAAATGGCAGGATGGGCAGGCTCTGGCAAACTTTGATTCTTTACAGATGGCTGCCTGTCTTTTTATATCTTCCAGTTGAAAACATGGTGCACAAACACCAGTCAGAATATTACAAGGCCATAAATGCGAGTTCCGCGAGCGGAAAATCAACCCCCTTCATCGAATTTATCCTGAATGTGATTCTCGAAACGGTAACAACATGCAGCCCCAAGTTAGCCCTCAAGTCAACCCCCAAGTCGAAAAGCTGCTGCAAGTGTTGGATTCGGAAATGACAGCAAAAGAATTGATGAAAAAATTGAAGTTGAAAGACCGCAAGTCGTTCAGGAAACATTATATTGTTCCCGCAATGAAGGCGGGGCTTATAGAAATGACAGTCCCGGACAAACCAAACAGCAGATTGCAAAAATACAGGATGGTAAGTTCAAAATGACTGAATCCAACCGCATAGAATACAAATCAGATACTTATAACTATTGATTATTAACAAGTAAACTGCGTTAGCTTTGGGAAAATAATGCGTCTTAAAGCAATAAATTAAAAGCATTTTCTTCATCTAATAATCGGTGCCATTGCAAGCTATCTAATGATTTCCAAAGACTAAATGTCAAACTATTGCGTTCGATGACTTTCGTGGAGTCCTCACCATCATCCTGATCCTGAGGAGCCGTGGCACTACTACTATCCTCCATGATACCATCATTCTCGCTTTTTCCTTTTTGCGTGATAAAATTATCGCTGCTCATCAAAAACGGAGGAAGGAGGAATCATGGCGACCCATTCGATACGCTACGCTACTCAGAGGCTGGCAATGGTTTTCGATGTTCCGAAGAGAATTATGTCGCGGAATTTTTAGTAGCAAATGCCTAATCATTAATTATTTATGATAAAGTCTACCCGGGTAGACTTTTGGGCAGTTTTAGTGATGGGGTCAATTGCAGGAAGTGTTTTGCGGCGAAAGCGCGGCCTGAATGGGATTTGATGTACTTCTCAAATTTCAGAGCCGTGTGCTTGTCCTCGACGGCAATCGCCGCGACGATCCGCCAAGGCTTGTGTTTTGCAGTATGAGGAGACTTTCCAGCGTTGTGTTCTTTCAGGCGCTGTTCGAGATTTTCAGTGAATCCGTAGTAAAATGCCCCAGGATTGCTAACAGATTCTAGAATGTATACGTAGTAGAATTTCATTTTTTAAGCTGGCCTGCCAGGCGTAGTTAGGAGCGGTCAATGTCCGTCTTCGCACTGACTCGGTAAAACCTCGTCAATGCTTCCGTCTTCGTCCATGGGACTACGCCGGACATGTCGCCGGACAGTCTTCATTAGTCGCTCCGCTCCTAACGAAGACTGGTAGCGGGGGTTGGACTCGAACCAACGACCTTCAGGTTATGAGCCTGACGAGCTACCTCTGCTCCACCCCGCAATTAAGGTAAGAAAAAAAATGCTTTCTATTTTTTATAGAAAGCATATTATATCGAATAAATATGAAAAATCAAGCCTTTACGGTTGATTATCTCATGATTTTTCTGCACTTGCGTTTTTGTTCGCTGGGCTTTTCGTAGTGTCTGCGATTTCTAATTTCTCTGAGGGTGCCCTCTCTGTCGAGTTTTTTCTTCAGTTTTCTGAGCGCTTTGTCTACTGGTTCGCCTCTGCGCATCTTGACTTCGATCACTTTAATCACCCCCCTTAAAGTATTTTAAGATTTATCAGTCGAACGTTACTCCGGTCTCATCTGAAAGCATATTTTTAAGTTTCGTTAGAGCCTGATTTTGTATTTGTCTCACGCGTTCCCTTGTTCTGCCTATTTCCTGGCTGACTTCTTCGAGTGTCTTCGGACGGTTTCCGTCGAGTCCGAAACGCATTTTTAGGATGCGTTTTTCGCGATCATCAAGGTTTGTCAGCAGGTTATTGAGTCTGGCGATGGATTCGCGGTCTCCGAGTATCCTGTCCGGCATTGTAGCGCTTCTGTCTGGTATTATGTCTTGGAACTCGCCGTCTTCGCCCTGTTGTATGGGGGCATGAAGGGAGAATGTCTTGAGGTCTGCCAGTTTGAGTCCTGAGACGGTTCTTTCGCTGAATTCGAGGAATTCGGCTATTTCCGCGTCGGAAGGTTCTCTGCTGAGTTTTTCCGCGAGTTTTACTTTCGCGTTTTTTATCTTATTAATTTTCCCGGCTGACTGGACAGGAATTCTGATTGTTTTGCTCTGGTTTGCGAGTGCTCTGCGCATTGACTGTTTTATCCACCATGCCGCATATGAGCTGAATTTTGCGCCTTTCGCCGGGTCGAATTTTTCGACGGCTCTCATTAGGCCTATGTTGCCCTCTGATATAAGGTCGAGGAGGGGAAGTCCGAGTCCTTTGAAATCGTGAGCTATTTTGACCACGAGCCTCAGGTTTGCCTTGATAAGTTCAGTTCTTGCTTGTTCTTTCGCGTTGGGGTCTTTGCCGTGGATTTTTGCCGCGAGCTGGACTTCCTGTTCTTTTGTTACAAGGGAGATTTGTCCTATCTCCTGCATGTAAACCTTCATGGTGTCATTTTTTGCGGATGAGTATACTTCGTCAGGGATTACTGGCTTTTTAGTTTTTTTAGCCTTCTCAGCGGCCTTAATTTTTTCCGCTAATGCCTTGGCTTTTTGGGCGAGTTTTTCTTTTTTCTTAAGTTCTTTGAGTTTTTCCTTGGCCTTTTTCGCCTTGGCCTTTTCCGCCGCTTTTTTAGCTTTCGCGATTTTCGCAAGTTTCGCCAGCTTTAACTTCTCTTTTTTCAGGTTTTGTTTTGCCAGTTTCTTGGCTTTCGCTTTTTCCTTTGCCTTCGCCTTTGCGATAGCCTTCTTGTCGAGAAGCTTCTTTTGTGGTTTGATCGTTTTTTTTGCCGCTTTTTTAAGTTTCGCTGAAGGTTTTTTTGATGCGGCAGGCTTGGTCTTTTTGGAAGCTTGGATTTTCTTCTTTGCTGGGATTTGCTTTTTGGAAATCTTTTTTGCAGCCGTTTTGGCGGGCTTCTTAGCCGCGCTTATTTTTTTTGTCTTTTTCTTGGCCGGAGCCGCTTTCTTTTTTACAACGGGCTTCGCCTTTGCTATATTCTTCTTCTTAGCTATATTCTTTTTGTTCTTTTCGGCTTTTTTCTTTTTGTCTGATTTCTTTTCGGGCTTTTTTGTTTTAGATTTCGATTTAGCCATTTCTATAACGTCTTTTTTTTGAAATGTTGATGTGAAAAACCACAAAGCATTGATACTATTTGTCTTAAAAGTGCATAAGTAATAACTCATGGAAGCTAAAATACAAGCCAAAAAACATATAAATTGGAAAAATTTATTAGTCGAATGGCTGGGGCGTGGCGAGGTCGAATCCAATGTCTTCTGCAACGTGGAGGATGAAAGCCTTCCGCTCCTTGCCCTTAGGCTGTTGTACTGCCTACGTGAAAGGCGTTTGCTGATTATTTTCCCGAACTCCTCTCTTGCCGAGCATGAATTTTCTCTTTTGAAGGGCTGTCATGCGGATTTTTCCTTTATCCGGGACGATTTTTTTTTCATACCTGAGCTGTCGTCGGGCGGCAAACATCCTTCTGCCGAGCTTATGAGTCGTGTTTCGAGGTCTATTGACGCGGTGACGAGTTCCGCGCCTGGTGTTTTTTTTACCAGTTGTGGAGCTTTGATATCGTCATTGCCTGCGAAATTCGCAAAGGGGTCGGCGCATATCTTGAAGGAGGGGGCTGAATTTTCGCCGGATCTCCTAGGTCGGGCGCTTGTGGACATGAATTATGCGGATGAATATGAGACTGTTTCTCCGGGAGAGTTCTCGCGGCGTGGTGGTGGAATAATAGATATTTTTTCTCCTTCGGAGGATTTTCCTGCGAGGGTGGAATTTTTTGGGGATCGTATTGAGAGCATAAGGCTTTTTGACCCGGTTGGGCAGCGAAGTCTTAATAGAGCGGCTTCATATCGGGTTTCTCCATTTTTTGAGACTGGAAATTCTTGCGAAGATGGCGGAGAGGTGGGGCTCCACGAATTTTTTGCCGGTCATGAGAACAGGATGATAATATGTTATCCCGGGGCATGCGATTCTCAGATTGGTCGCTTCTTCGGGGCGGATGCGCCTCCGTTATGGAATAAGATTAAAGAAACTGCCAAGGATAGGATTTACCTCTTGGATTCTGTGGAAAGTTCTGAGTATCCTGGAGGGGAGGATTGTGCTGGAATACCATATTCTTCGGCGATTCCCGGAGTCCCGGATTTATCAAGGGAGGCGGCGCAGGAACAGGCTTTTAAAAAGGTTGAGAACTTGTTGAAGTCGGGGTATCTGGTGGTTGTTGGGGTGAGGGATGATGACGGCGTGCGGCATGTGAGGGAGATGCTCGATCGGAAAGGACTCTCGGAAGTTTCTGTTGAGCGTTGCGCATTTGCGCATTCGTTTCTGATAAAAGACTTGAATTTGGCGTACGTGGTAGAGGACGATTTGATGGCACTGCCTTTCAGGAGGTTGCCACGTTTTCACGCTGAAGTGAAGGCTTCTCGCGCGAAATTCGCAATTGGTTCAGGGGGATTTTTTTCCGATTTTGACGAAGGAGACCATGTCGTTCACAATGATTATGGCATAGGAATATACAGAGGTGTCGTGTGGAGAAATTCCGGCGGTGCGATGGTGGAAACCATGCAGATCGAGTTTGCCGAAGAGGTGATGACTTATACCGATTTGCGTAGGGCGGACTTGGTCAGCAGATATTCCGGCGCAGGCAAGATGGCGCCGCAGTTGAGCGCAGTGGGGAGGAAAACTTGGGCGAATGCCAGGCTTAACGCGAGGAAGGGGGCGGCAGGATTTGCGGCGGAGCTCTTGAAGGTGCAGGCTTCTAGAATGAACAGGACTGGTTTCCAATTTTCATCCAATCGCAGAGAAGAAAGATCTTTCGAGAAGAAGTTTCCTTTCAATGAAACTCCCGACCAGAGGAGGGTGACGGACGAGATTATGAAGGATATGGAATCATCATACCCCATGGACAGGCTGATTTGCGGAGACGCTGGTTATGGCAAGACGGAAGTTGCGATGCGAGCGGCATTCAAGGCGGTGATGTCCGGAAGGCAGGTGGCGGTTTTGGTGCCTACGACCATTCTCGCGCAGCAGCATTATTACAGTTTCATAGAGAGATTTTCAGAATACCCTGTTGTGATAGAGATGTTGAGCCGTTTCAAGAGCAGGGCGGAGCAGAATGAGATAATGAGGAGGGTGTCGGAAGGCTCTGTTGACATACTTGTGGGGACGCACAGGATAATTCAGAAGGATATGCGATTTAAGGATTTAGGCCTTTTGATAATAGA
>CAZXAC010000032.1:0-16937 GCA_964638335.1 uncultured Lentisphaera sp.
TTCAAAGGCAAGATGGATGAATTTTTAATTTTCAAAAGGGCACTACCTGATTCTGAAATAAAAGGACACTACGAGATGGGAAGGGAATAATGTGTCATTTCAAGGTGTTTTAAAATCATTAGGAGATTCTAAGATGTTTTTCTCTTACATAACGAAAAATAAAAAGAAAATCGAATGGACATTGGCGTTGATTCTAACTTTCATATTGATTGTCATTATTTACTTACAGTTCTTCAAACAAGACGCGATTACTGAGGGTGCTGAAAGGGCGGTATATTGCACAGCTTGCAAAAGCATAGGCGAAAAAGTGATACTCGACATAGACGACGATAAAGATCAAAGAAACTACTGTAAACTTTGCGGGGGGAGGCTCAGGTATGCCTGCAAGTGCGAGGCTTGTCAATATGAATTCCCACTTAGCCCTCTGGTAGCGCCCAAAGATGAAGAAATAAAGAATACCATGGATAAATTCAGATATCTAAGGGACAGGGAAAAGTGTCCAAATTGCGGGGTTATTCCACCTCAAACGAGGATCATGAGCACTGACGATGTAGTAAGGAGGACCGAGCTCTAGTTTAAATGTTTCAGTAAAATGCTTCTTCTTTCGAAGAGACTATATATCTACAACCACTATTTCTGGCTCGCAAAGCATCCTTATGGGCAGACAGCTTGTTCCTATTCCGGAGCTTACAATAAGTTTTGAGCCATCATCTCTTTGGAATAGACCGTAGTCGAAATTTTTCCAATATTTGCTTGATGTCTTTAGGGAGCCGATCAAGGGGAATCGTATTTGCCCCGCGTGGGTATGTCCTGAAAAAGCGAGTTCGAAGCGATGCTTATAGGTTACGATATCATCCGGGCTATGAGCAATCATTATCTTACAGTATTCCTTGGGGAAAGGCAGCTCTCCACTTATTCCGACGCCTCTTGACATTGGGAATCCGTGGAAAAGGATTTTTCCCAGCAGTTTTGACGAGTCGCACAAAAGGGAAAAGCCTGATTTATGATACTCTGCTAGCCAATAGGACATGTTTTTGCATCTTGATTTCTTCATATCCCAGTTTCCCAATACTGAAAATTTAGCCTCTTTCGCTCGGAGTGTTTTAAGGAAAGCGAAGGCATCCTCAAGGGCCGAGGACATTGATGCGACATCTCCGCCAAATATTATAAAATCTGGACAAAAACAGTTTATGAATTCCGCTATTTCGGATAGCGGAGAGGAAGTTTCGTCCATGTGAAGATCGGAAAGGAAAACTATTCTAGATTTTAAGGATGAGTCTTTGATATGAATTCGGTATGCAACAGCGTTGATTCCGTTTTTCCTGGAAAGGACTTCTCTTTCGCCGTATGATTTGAGTTTCTCCCAGCCTCTCATTCCAATGCTTCTTCGTTCAGTTCTGAGATCAGGTTAGGAGGAAGAAAAGAAATTGAACTTATGCTGTATTTTTCTCCGCCTACAGAGACTTCTTCTCCGACAGTTTTCCCAATAAGGTTTTTCGCCAGTTCTGATTCACAGGAGAGCATATTTTTTTCTGGAATGCCGTCCCAGACACCCAACACAAAATATTGAGATTCTGAAGAATCAAGAATTCTACGCAAGGTGACAACCCGTCCGGGACTAATGACCTTTTCATCCTCTCCCGCGCATAAAAATGTTGTGGGAGCTACGGTATTCAGTTCCCTTTCTATTTCGAATTTTCTTCTGTTGAGGAATTTTTGTCTTTCCTTGGCGGCAGAATATTCGGCATTTTCCCTAAGGTCTCCATAACTTCTTGCGTGGGCGATTGCCGCGGAATTTTCTGGAATTTGTCTTGTTGTTATATCATTCAACTCGCGGAGTTTCTCGTTGTATGATCTCAATGAAGCTGGCCTAAGTTGAGTTTCTTTTTTATTATCGGATAGAGCCTTAGACAATCTCATTCCGCCTTTTTCGTGCGCCTCCTCGAAGTGCTTTTTGAATTCAGGGCAAAATCTTGAAAGTTTTACAAGAAGGCTTTGTTTTTCGGAAGGGATCAAGGCTTTGTCATCGTCTATCAGCCTCATCATTTCCTTCATATTATTGAGAGCCGCCTTAGCCATCCACGATATAAACTCGTCGTTTGAAAGCATCTTTTTTTTGATTTCTCTTATCGAGTTATTCCTAAATCTCAACGATGTTTTCTCTGAGATTGCCGAAAATATTTTATCCACCGACAAGAGTTGTCTTGAAATTTCATCTTTCTTTTTGTTCTTCCACGCCCATAGGATAAGATCGGAGTGAACTCTGCCTGTTTCGTTTTTTGATGCTTTACATATGTCTTCCTCGCAAAGAATCCCATAGGCAGCATTTAACGCCTTAAGAGGCATATCGAGCGCGAATTTCGCCATGAATTGGGCGCCTTTCATATGATTCCCTGCGCCTATCAATGTTTTAAGTGTTGACGCTGGCAATTCCGCCCAGATTTCCATAAGAGAGTTCTTTTGTTCTTCTTCGGAGGGAAAAATCTTATCGGAAGACGCGGAGAAAGCTGAGAGTATATTTTTTTTAGATTCATCATCTTTCGACGAGTCGCACAATCCAGCGAGTACTTCGGAAACGATTTTCAGTTTGGAATCCGTAGATTCCGCCGTAAGACTTTTGGTCAAGAGGGCGGCAATTTTTTCAGAATCAGTCTTATTGAAGCTCAAAGCTGTTGCAGAATTTCGTATTTCTACGATTATGGCATGCATTTCTTGCAAACTTCTCGAATCAGACAAACTTCTAGACGAATCATCCGTGCTCTCGACGTTGTTTTCATTTTCAATCCAAGACGAAAATTCAGAGGCTGTCATTTTTTGCGGGACAAATGTGTTCAATGATATTTTGCGGATAGATTCATTGTCCGGAGGAACAACAGCGTTATCTATGAGCATTTTTTTCCATTCCGCGAAAGAGAAAGAAGGAGAGGCTGGGGATAATCTTGCGGCAATTTCCTTCCCTTCAAATAAAAAGAAAAACGAATCAGATATAAAAACATCTAGTTTCACTTTTTTCTTCTTAGAATTTAAAACTTCTACGACATCTACAAAATGCGTTATACTGTCAACATCGTTTTTTTCAACCCATTCTCTGCTGTTGATCATATATGCGCAGAATTTTTTAGCAAGAGTCGCAAGTTTCTCTATTCTGCATGATATGACAAATAAAGGGCACGACAAATCCCTTGCAAGTGAAAGTTTCACAGATTCAGCCTTTGAAAGAAAATCCGGACTATAATGTCTGGCCACCAGGACCAACGCGTTTCTGAGGGAAGATGCGGACTCCATTTGAGGTATTTTAGAAATCTCCAAACAAAAAGATGACTTCATGCTGGAATCTTCCACCGAGCCCCCCCAATTATCTAGTAGGAGGTCAACATGAGGTACGAATTCAATGATCTTATCTGAAGGCAGACTTTTTAGAGACGATATTATACTATCAAGGGATTCCGATGATGGTTTATCGGCAGCCTCGTATAGCAAGTTTTCTATTTGCAAAATATCTTTTTCAGGCATTATAGATCTGGGTCATAGGGTCTTGTTTGTCTTATCGCCCTTATTTCTGCGTTCGTCTTCCGGATTAAAGTACTTGAAGTTTTTTTCGGAAGCATCCGCTATAGCCTTTGCCGTGACCGGATCGAGCTTCAAGGCGAATATTATGATGTCATCTTTTCCTTCTTCATTGCGGACCATATCCGGAGTAAGTTTTCTGAAGAGCACGTCATTAACGATAAATGCCATTTCTTTGAATGATATGTCAGCGCACAACTGATTCCACATCAGTTTTCCCCTGTAGCTGAGCTTCATCTTCAAATCGAAGAAATTCTTGTCCGTCGAGTTTGGAATCGTCTCAATTTTTTCTATTGAATTTGAAAAGAGATACGGAGAAGTACTTATCCATTTGGTTGTTCCAGCCACGGTCGGAATTTCTTTTTCGACTTGTGAGGCTCTAGGATATTTTATTATCTCATTGACCGACACGAGATAATCCGGCTTCCACTGCTCTTGTTCTAGAATCTCGCAAGACGCGAGAACAAAAAACGATAGACAGGTCACAGCTCTGAATATTTTTCTGATTTCCATTTTTATTCTACCTTATTTTTATTTTGTTTTTTAGATGACGCTAATTTTCTCTTAATTTCAGCAGGTTTTTTACCTATTATAAGCGACGCCTTTTCGTAATCTCCCCCGCACTGCAGAAGCACCTCCTTCATATATGCCGTTGCCTGCCCTTCTATGAATTTATCCAATGTTATTATAGGTCTTTCGGAGGATTTCCCTTCGATTTTGGGGAATTGCGATGGCAGATCAGAAGTTCTGATAAAATCATCTTCACAGAGGGTTGCCATCCGTTTTATGAGATTTTCCAATTCTCTTACGTTGCCGGGCCATTCGTAAGCTTTCATAGCTTCAACGGCATCTGGCGCGATGTTTATTCTTCTTCTGTTTTCTTTTTCGAAAATGTTCAAGAAATTTGAGACCAGCGCGGGGATGTCCTCTCTTCTGTCCCTAAGCGGAGGTATTTTTATCGGTATGACGCTCAATCGATAATACAGGTCCTCCCTGAATTTTCCTTCCTTACAAGCAGATTCCAAATTGTGATTGGATGCCGCAATAACCCTTATATCGACTGGAATATTTTCAGTTCCGCCGACTCTTCTTATCTCTCTTTCTTGGAGAGTTCTTAGGAGTTTAGCCTGCATATCCAGCGGCATGGAGCTTATTTCATCCAATAGAAGGGTCCCGCCGTTGGCTGTTTCGAAAAGACCTTGTCGGTTGTTATTTGCTCCTGTGAATGCCCCCTTAACATATCCGAACAATTCCGATTCAAGCAAAGTCGCCGGTATGGCGGCGCAATTTATTGTCACAAAACTTTTTTCATGGCGTGGGCTGGAGTTATGGATCGCTTTGGCTACCAGTTCCTTTCCGGTTCCGCTCTCACCTAAAATTAGCACTGTGCTATTGGTTCTAGCGACTTTTTCAATCAGCCTGTATATCTCTATCATCAATGGGCTGTCGCCAACGATAAAGCCAAAGTGGTAGTGCGTTGACACGCTCTTGCGTAGTATTTCGTTTTCGGCCAAAGTAATTTCGTAGTTCATTGCCTTATCTATCGTAAGCATGAGCTCATCGAACTTGAAAGGCTTCGCTATGTAGTTGAATGCCCCGTTCTTTATGGCTTCCACGGCATCATCTATCTCGGCGTAAGCGGTTATCATTATAACAGCCATGTGGGACTGCAACTCTTTTCCTTGGCGAAGCAGATCGAGGCCGCTTATACCTCCCGGAAGGCGAACATCGGTTATCATAAGGTCGAAAACCCCTTCCTTCAGCTTTCGAAGAGCCTCATTGCCTTCCGTAGCCGTCTCAACCTGATATCCGTGTTTCGATAGAAGTTTTTTTAGTACCTCTATTATTGTGGTTTCGTCATCTACTACAAGTATTTTAGACATACAACCCTGAATTTTGGTTTGACCCGAAGATAATCTCTTTTGCGGATTTTTCAAGAACAAACTGACTCTACTTTTGCTGAATCATTTGAAAAAAACAAAAGTCTAATTCTTGATTTTTTTTATGGAATTAATAAGATAAATTTGTTCGGAATTTAGGAACATTTTATTATTATCGAGTTCCTTGACTATGGCATTCTTCAGATTAGGGTCATCTATGGAACAAAGATAGAAAAATATGGCTGATGTGAAGGCTTTTTCAACAAACCCCTTTGAAAAGATGCCAGCTATAACATTCTCGTAGTTTCCAGTTTCAGCCGCCTGCTTTACAACCTCTACTTCGACCACAGAGGAGACAGAAGAAGCGAGCAATCTTTTTAACAAAAGTTCTCTCATCGCCTCCTTGTCAATCTTATATACGGCACATGTGGATGCCAGAGAAAACATGGATAGGGCAGGATAAGACGGTATGCCAGATATAGCTGGTTCTGCAAGAATCAGATCAGTCTCCTTTTTGAACTCTTCAAGAGTTTCGCAATTTAGAGCGAGCCTGAAATAAGACAAGTTCGCAAAGAGTCTGGATTGGGCAGTCATTCCTTTGATTTTGGACCGTATTATTCTGGCTATTTGCCTAGCCGCCTTTACAGGCGTTCCATTATTGGCCCTTATGGAAAGTATGGATAGCATTGTTCTGGAACATATATCGATATTTTTGGGATTAGTTGAAGAAAGTTCGGCAAGTTCCTTATCGGACAAATTCTTGCCTCCAAATATTGAGTAGGAATGGTTAATCCAAATCATATCGTCGGATAATTCCCTGTCTCCGTTGAAAGTGGCGGTGCTTTGCTTCCACTCGTCCTGCATAGTGGAGAAATCTTTTCTTCCTCTGTTCAACGAGACATAGTTTGACAGCATGCATATTCTAAAATCAATATCACGGGCTGCTCTATTGGATTTTTTGAAATAAGCTGTAATTATGTTTGAAGCTCTTGAAAAGTCTCCGTTAGAGATCGCATTTTCGGTGGACAAGAGCGTACTCAATGCAAAGCCTGTAGGAGAGTTTTCGAACTTACCACAAAGGGTCTCTAAATTAGATTGGGCCAAAGACAATTGTTCTGCATTACCGAATCTGTTCGAATAGACCGAAGCAGAAAATACAAGCGAAGTCATAATGTATGAAATTTTCCCATCCAAGTCCATAATTTCGCCATATGGGGGATTATATGCTTTCGGCACACTCCAGTCTCCTCGGCTCAATTTTCCAGCCATATCTATAAAATTACCAATCTCTGGTTTTTTCACCATAACCCTTAGGAATTCCGGAGTTTTTGATGTTTCAGCAAATTTAACTGAGTCCCCGATGGATTCTTTTTCCCATGAATAGAACGGGGCAGACATTTTATTGACGTCCGCGTCTTTCGCGAGTTTTGCGACGATAGGATTTTCCAACCAAGACAATTTCTCTTTCAGGTCTTCGGTTCCTTCTTGATTTATGAATCTTGCCCTGGCGCAGTACACTCTGCTTATTACATCAAAGATTTCTTCTCCTTCGCTCATTTTTTTAGCTTCATTAAAGAAGTCGAGAACGCCTATCATATGATCGAAGGGCGCAAGCTCTTGCCTAGCAGTTTTTATTTCTTCGGAATATCTACTGAACGCATCTGAATCCGAATGTTTGACAAGAACGTCAACCAACTCTCCAGAGGCCTTTGTAAAATGTCCCCTCCCTTGACTTTCCAACATACTTGTAATTGCCCTTATCGACTCCAATTCCCTGCTCGCCTTTTTCTTATCTTCTATAAATTGCATCCAATCACTCTTATGTGGTGCATTGAGCGACACCGAAAATTTGTTCAAGAATGCAACGGCCTGGTCTAGAAAACCTCTTTCTACCATATATGAGCAAAAACTAGAGATGTCAGAAGGATTGGGAATGTAGGATTCGTTGGCGATTATACACTTATTGATCAGCATGCCGTTCTCATCCGCTGAAAGCTGATGCCATTGAACGAGTTTACTCATTTTCATCTTGTCTACCGTCATTTGCAATCGTATTCCCTTATCGTTTATCTCCTGTATTTTAAAACCTTTGCCCACGCTTGCGAGAGGCAAAAACTTGTCTTTCAGCGAAGGGGCAGCCTTAATCATCTGGTTGATCAGTTCTTCGGGAGCGGAGGAGTAATTTTTGCTGATAAAATTCGCTGATTCTCTTAGGCGTATTGGCAGTTTTTCTCCGAAAATTTTCAGGACATTATCCATATCTGATTTCAAATCGGACGGAGATTTCTTTTCAGCCAGAGACATATAATAGTTATCTAACGATTGATTCAGTTTCATTCTTTCATCACGTTCCCTTTCGGCATTTTCTCTGGCGATTCTCAGTTGTTCAATTTTTTTCTGTTTTTCTTCTTCGATGCTGCGCAGGTATTTATCTTTTTCGCCTTTGCGCATAGTGGCTGAAATTTCCATTAGCTTTGTGTAGGCGGAATTAAGCTTATCCCTGTTCTCTTTGGAGATGTTGACGTTAATTTTTTTTGATGAAGCGACAGCGAGCGTAGTTTCTATTCTTTTTAGGAGGAACTGCAATTCGGAGTATGACTTTCCAGATAAGACCTCCTGCGAACACGAGTTAATAATATCTTCAGCTTGTTTTGAAATACGATCTTCGATATTTTTCTTCGATTGCTCTTTCGCCACTTGTTCCGCAACTTTAATCCTTGTGGCCTCATAAAGCGCGGAGGCATCCTCAGGTAAAACTTTATTCCTAGACATATATTCTTCGAGAGCCCCAAGCGCTTCCCGAGGAGGCATCGCTTTCAATTTCGCTTTAAGAGCGCTCCATTCTCTTTGAGGTAGATTGGCATTTTCTTTTTTGGACGTCTCTGGCAGATTCTCTTCTGCTCTGCTATTGCTAGAATTTCTGACATAAATGCTAAAAACTGCTCCAGCCAATATCAGAATTATGATGGAAGCGGATATTAAAAAACCAAGCAACCCGAAGCTCTTTTTTTCATCACTGCCATGTTCAATTTCCGTGCTGGAATTTTGAAAGTGCGAGATGTGGAATATTTTCCTTTCCAGATCTTTTATCCTCTCGATGGAAGAGGCGACTTCCGTCCAACTCTCGGGACGATCGCTCGGAGCTTTCATCAGCAATTTATCGACCAAATCTGATATTGAATGGTTCAGTTCCCTGTTCCTCTCATTGACCGGTACATGCTTTTCAGTAAGATGCATCTGCATCAATTGTTCTGGATCTTCCGAGTAGAATGGAGGAACTCCTACCAACATATGATAGAGAGTCGCCCCAAATGAATACATATCAGAACGAAAACCTATGTTAGATAAGTCGCCTGATATTATCTCCGGAGGCGCATACATAGGAGTCGCCATGAGCCCCCCTTCCGCGATAGTCTTCTCATCGTGTATCGATTTTGCAAGTCCTAGATCCGCAAGTTTGACTCCGCCACTGGTATTTGTTATTATATTGTCAGGCTTGATATCTCCATGCGTCAGGTTCTGCCTGTCCCAAGCGTATTCCAGCGCGCGAGCTATTTTGCCGGCCACATCCAAAGCGTCCTTAGGGGGCATCTCTCCGTCTCTCAGGAGCCGAGCATCTATAGTTTCGCCTTCGATAAGCTCCATTGCGAAATAGTATATGCCATCAATAGTGCTTCCAGCATCATAGACTTGAACGATATTCTGATGGTTCAAATTTGCCGCCGCCCTTGCCTCCTTGAAAAATCTTTCTACGAATTCGTCATCGTCGGCGAGATGTTCGGCAAGCACCTTCAGGGCGACATATCTTTCAAGATTAAGCTGTTTTGCCTTATAGACGACCCCCATTCCACCCTGCCCGATTTTACTTTCTATTAGGAATCCGTTGATTATTGTTCCAAAATCAATTTTCGCGTAGTTAGGAGTGAAGAGGGTCGTTCCGCACGATACGCATTTCATCTGACCGCTTCCGGGAATAGAAACAAGATCCATCTGTTTTTTGCATATATGACAGAATTGTCTCATCCGAAAACCCAATGGTGAAATTTTACAAGATCTTTCTTGGCTATGAAAATTATCTGAGAAACCTATTACAATGCCCCAAGCAACATGCTTCCAAGCGTGGCAATCGGAGCCTGCTCTCTGAAATCCTCAACGGCTCCTTTAAGCTGATTCACTGCCGCCTTGGTCTCATAATACAGAGCATCGTCGTTCAACATCTTTCCAATAGTTCCTTTTCCATCAGCCAGGCTTGATGCGACTTTATTCAATGAAATAACAGCTTCACTGAGCTGTTCGTATAGTTTGCCATCATCGGCTGAGATTTTTCCCAAAGATCCCTTGCCGTCACCCAAGTTGGAAGAAAACTTTTTGAGATCCTCAACTGTCGTTTTGAAATCGTTATACATGCTTTCGTCGGAAAATAGTTTTCCTATAGTACCTTTCCCGTCTCTTGTTTCAGCGAGGAGACTTTCGAATTGTCCCGCGGCCTTATCAACCTGCGCGATGGTCTTCTTCGCGTCATCATAAAGGGAAGGATCTTTCAGCATCTTGGCAAAAACCCCATCTCCCTCGTTTATAGAGGCAAGGATCTTGTTAAGATTGTCTGATGCTGATTTTATATTTTTAGATATTTCTCCCTCTAGAAAATCACGTCTAAAGGTTTCTTCATCTTCCTTTAAGCGGTTGATAAGGCTTGACGCCTCTTGAATTATATCAACTGGAGCTTTCCCTCTAAGCATAGTATCTTCGGACAGCGCCTTGGCGCTTGGATATCCAGGGTGTATATGGACGTATTTGCCGCCCAAAAGCGAGGCATTTCTTATTTCTATCTGATAATCTTCCCTGAAATTAACATGCTTTTCAAGGTTAAGTGTCACGATTATTTCTTCTCCGCCTTCGTCAAAGTCAAAATCTTTCACTCTGCCAACGTTCACTCCCATGCAGTAAACCTTGTCGTTCTTATTCAAAGTTTCTATCGAAGGGAACAAGACCTTAACTAGGTGTCTGTCCTTAGAAAACAGAAATTCCTTGCCGTTTATGACAACAGTAAGGTAGATAAACAGGACTATTGCGCCTAGAAAAAAAAGACCGACCAAAAACTCAAGCTTGAAAAAAGAATCTCCACGTCCTTTCATATTTTAATCCTCCGATTTTTATTATTATATTTCAGTACTGTTTAGTAACTTTGGGAACTTGAGCGGCTATAAAATCCCTTATCAAGCCGTTTTCGCTAGATTCAAATTCTGGAACGGTCCCATCAAAAACGATCTGTCCTTCGAAAATCATAGAAATCCTGTCGGAAAGAGAGAAAGCGCTTATCAGATCATGTGTGACCATTACGACCGTAACACCTAGGACAGATTTTAGATCTCGTATCACATCATCTATTTTTCTGGACATTATTGGATCCAGTCCCGATGTGGGTTCATCGAATAATATCACTTCCGGTTGAATCACTATCGCTCTCGCAAGGCCAGCCCTCTTCCTCATTCCTCCAGAAAGCTCGTCTGGCATTTTTCCCTCGGTTCCACCCATTCCCACGAGTTCGAGAACTTCCGAAACTCTGCGCGATATTTCGACCTCTCCCATCTTGGTTTTTTCTCTAAGCGGCAGAGCCACGTTGTCAGCCACATTCATCCAAGCGATAAGGGCGCCAGACTGGAAAAGATATCCAAACTTAGTTCTGTATAATTCCAAATCCTTTCCGTTAAAAGAAGATATGTCAACGCCATCAAATTTTATACACCCGTCATCTGGTTCCAAAAGTTTAACGATGTGTCTTAAGGTAACCGTCTTGCCACTACCAGTGGGACCTAGAATCGTGTGCGCCGATCCCTTCTCGATATTAAGCGAGAAATTCTTCAGCACTTCCCTACCTGAAAGGGATTTTGAAACTGATTCAAATCTTATCATCAATAAAAACTCCTAGTGATGAAATATCCCACAGCTATTATAAGTAGAAAGGATATGACAACTGATCTGCGGGTCGCAATACCAACCCCTACAGCCCCGCCCCTCGTCGCTACGCCCTGATAACATCCGACACCTGCAACAATCACGGCAAACACCAAAGCTTTCAGCGTGCCCACCAGCACCTCTTTCATATCAAGATACATCACAGCGTAGTCGTAATAGACCCGCCACTCGACATCCAACTGAGAATATGCCACTGCCCCGCCGCCTATAACCCCGATTATGTTCGTGTATACGGTCAAAGCCGGGCACATTATCATCATGGCAAGTATGCGAGGCATCACAAGATAGTAAACCGGATTTATTGACATCACTTCAAGAGCCGCTATCTCCTCCGATACCGCCATGGTGCCAAGCTCAGCGGCCATAGCGGAGCCAACACATGCCGCTAGGATAAGCGCCGCCATAAAAGGCCCCATTTCCCTGAACATTGATTCAGTCACAAGAGTACCCACCCTCATTTCCTGTCCATAATCCCGGAGTTCTATTCCAGCTTGAAGAGAAAGTATCATACCGGTGAAGAAAGCTACAAGACTGACCACGCCGAAGCTCTTGATGCCAACAGTAAACATTTGGCGCACCAGTTCACTCCAGCGCCTGTGAAACAACGGAAAGAACAAAAAAGATTCCAGCACCATCATCACGCCTATACCAGAATTGCGGATATTTACAAGCACAAATCTGCCTAGATTTACAAGAATATTCCCGCTATCTGGAAAGTAATCTGATTCCATTGGAATTTTCATATTTTCGGAGCCCACAAAATTTAAAAATAAAATCTGGAATACTAAACAACAAAAAACTTTGGCATATAATATACTCTGCAATAGTTCTTTTGCTAAAACACTGCCTATCAAAACTCTAAATCAAAAAGCCAGAAAAATCTTAATACGAGCGCGCCATCACTATAACTTGAGCTTCTCAGAATTCCCATTAGATAGTCCCTCTGAGCAACACCTTTCCTGGTGGAATAGTCCGTCATAGGAACTTCCTCTTCCTCAGATTCTGTGACAATCTCTTCATAGAACCCAAGTCCATCCTCTTTAACACCGACATTTACTTCAAAATTCGAACGGCTGCGGTAGAATGGAAAAATCGACATTCCTTTTCCGTCCATTGGATTTGAATAATATTTGAACATGCCCCATAGAAAATCATATCTGAAAGAACTCGCATTTGATTGATAATCAAATAGAATCCAAAGGGGAGACCAGTTCCTTTCGACTGCGGGCATATTTCTCTGAAACCACAGGTCCAATATGCGAACTTCGCAGAAATTCCCACGCTTCAGATATGAAACTATGGGATAAAAACTACGATATACTTCAGATTCTGAACCTTTTGAATCTCTCGCATGTTTGGACCAATACAAAGGCAGTATCCACACCCAATCAACCTCGCCCTGCTCTCCTGAAGTGTAAAGGGAAGAAACTAGAGGCCAAAACGCAAACTGATATTCGGAATTCGCCCTCTCTGATCTGCCTATCAATGGCCAAATATAAAACTTCCATTTTTCTCCGCCCTTCTCATTCCTATCTGCGTTGCGTTTGTACTGAATTATTGGCCAAGGAGCACTGATACCAAAGCCTTCGGAACTCCCATCCTCTCCGGCCGGCCGACTATAAACAGAAAAGAAAGGCCATAAAACAGACCATGTCTTCAAATCTTTGAAACGATTCTGCCCGTAGATTGGCCACAACATCCAGCCAGAACCTGCGTCTTTAGCAGTGTAGTACTCGGCCCTGTGATAAAATGGCCACGCATACGAGGAACGATAAAAGCTTCTAGGCCTATCATGATAAGCGTAAAATGGAAAGAAGCGAAACTTCCGGAAGCTTGGACTTTCGTCCTTGTTCCATATAGGCCAAAAATAAGACTCTCCGTGCGTTTCTCCCTTATGGCTCTTCAAATAAATAGGAAACATTATGAAACGTAAGTAGTCATAAGAAAGGAAATTCCTCGTCTCTCCGTATAAAGGAAACAACGCCCAGTAACGAGCATCGTTCTCATCTTTTCCATAAAACCAAAAAGGGATCAAGCCTGAATGAGGTTTTTCGCTGGAGACAATTTCGCCTGCATCAGATTTCGTGCAGCCAGAATAAAGAAGGAAAAAACGCCAATATTTTTCAAAGTTGTTCTCTCTGTAGGCAAATAGAGGCCAAAGCACATCGAAAGCGTATAGATCCGTTTTGCTTTCGGAAGAGACAACAGGGCGAAGGGCGTAAAGTTCCCTAGACGGGTTTTCCTTCGATGAAAATTCTGCAATAGGTCCCAGAAGTCTAAGCTCATTATCTTTGCCTTCAAGATCAAGCCCTTCATCGTAGTCAAAAGCAGGAGGAACACCAAAGTCAAAACCCAAGCACACTGGAATAATTACGAACAGTAAAAGAAATATAAACCGCTTCCGAAGCAAGATATTCATCCAGAGAGAGCCTCCGACACTTTCTTCACTATTGTGCTAGTAAAATCCATGCCCTTTTCTACGATAAACTTTGACCTAGGCTCCAGAAAATTCCTTTCCTCTTCGCTAACCTTTTTGGCAGTGTTTATAAGAACTGGAATTGATTTGATAGCTTCCTTGGTCGCATCCTTCCAATTGAGAAAATCAAAACCGTTTTGTTCCGGCATCATCAAATCAAGAACTATCAGGTTGAAGCCAGAACCGTCATCCCCGAGTTTCTTTTTCGCATCCTCAACGCCGGGAGATGTCTGCACTTCGTGCCCTTGACGTGCGATAAGGAGCTGAATCATGCGGGAAAAAGATTGATCATCATCAACCACAAGAATCTTTCTCTTTGTTTCACCCGCGGAAGACATGCGCACCTCCGACATCAAAAATATTTTGTTAAATCACATAAGCAAAGTATATTGAGGATTTTAGAATTTTCAACCCAAGAAGACAAAACAAATCATACATTAAATATGCGAACATTAGACCTGCTGAAATCAAGAGGATACATATATCAGACTACGGACGACGAGGCTCTCGCTGGCCTGCTCGATGGGAAACTTGTATTTTACGCTGGCTTCGATCCCACCGCGGATAGCCTCCACATCGGGCATCTCTTGCCGGTAATGCTAATGAGAACTCTCGCAAAAAGAGGTCATACTCCAGTAATTTTAGTAGGCGGCGGCACCGCTCTCATCGGAGACCCGTCAGGAAAAAAGGAAGCGAGAAAAATGCTCGATCCCCAAACTGTGGCATTAAACTCGGCAGCCATAAAAAAACAACTCTCCGGATTAATCCAAGAAGATTGCGATAAAGCTGTATTTGTTGACAATTCAGAATGGCTGACAAAAATCAACATGATCCAATATCTGAGAGATATAGGATCGAAATTCAGCGTGAACAAAATGCTGTCGGCAGAGTCCGTTAAACAAAGGCTCCAGGACGGAATCTCCTATCTAGAGTTCAGCTATATGATACTTCAGGCTTATGATTTTCTCCATCTGAACGAAAAATATAATTGCCTCTTGCAGATCGGAGGACAAGACCAGTGGGGGAATATAGTCGCCGGAACGGATATAATAAGGAGATTCAAATCAACACAGGCCTATGGAGTAACGGTTCCATTGCTTCTTTCGTCTTCAACAGGGGAAAAATTCGGCAAGACCGCTGACGGCGCCGTATGGTTGTCGCCTGATAAGACATCCAACTTTGATTATTATCAATTTTGGCGCAACATCCCCGACACTGATTGTGGCAGGATGCTGAGACTTTTTACTGATTTGCCAGAGGAGGAAATATCTGAACTTGAGAAGTTAGAGCCACCCTCACTGAACAGAGCCAAGGAGATTCTTGCATTTGAGTGTACCAAGCTTGTACGAGGAGAAGATGTGGCTGTCGAGTCATTCGTTGCCGCAGGATCCAAATTCGGTTTCGCGGATCCGGACGCAAAAATCCCAACATCCAGTTCTATAACAAAAATCTCAAACAGCGGATTAAAAAAAGCGGAACTCCCAACATACGGAATCAAAGCAGTATCTGGCGAAGACTCAGTCTGGATAATAAGAATGTTTACTGAAAGTGGGCTATGCTCTTCCAACGGAGAAGCCAGAAGACTAATCAAAGGCGGTGGAGCATATATCAACGGAAAGAAAATAGAGGATCCTGAATTTAGAATTTCCTGCGAAAAGATACGTAACGAGGAAACCATAATAGCCGCTGGAAAAAAGAATTTCAAAAAAATCGTATTAGAATAATAAATCAGAATATAAGGCGAAACAAGTCCAGTTTCGATAAAAAGAATGAAGAAATTGGCTTACCTGCTAACTATTGGATTGCTGCTTTTCCCTTCGGCTGCGTATGCGAACGCCGGGACACCTCTAATGTGGGCATCGATACTTCATCTTGTATTTGGAAATGCGATCATAGGCTTGATCGAAGGATTTATCGTCGCATGGAAATTCAAGTGCTCCAAGTGGAAAACCATCCTGATACTCATAGCTGCCAACTACGTATCGGCATGGGCGGGAGGCCTGCTTGTAGCTGGCGGCTTGGCATCTCTTCCAGATATAACAATTCAAAACATCCGGTTTTGGTTTCTAGCCTTTCTGGTAGCTGCATTTGTCGTCACGATACTAATTGAGTTTCCTTTCTTTTGGCTTGCAATGCGCTCAAAGGGTAATTCCATGCGCAGGACGATATTGGCCACGTTAATTATTAATGTCATCAGTTACGTCTTTCTTTTTGGATGGTATTGGACCGCAAGCGGGACTTCGATGCTTACTAGACTTGAAGTCGTTCCAGCCGAAACGATGGAGCTATCCGAGCCCTATTCGCTCTACTTCATATCCAGAGACGGCAATCAGATATGTCAAATGAACCTATGTGACCCGGAGTCCATCCGTTCCGTAGCAAAAGTGGTAGCGCATCACAGAAACGACCGTCTATTTGCCCGTCCTCGAACTGATTCAGGTTTTGATCTTCTTCTTTTCCTTGATTCCGATGATCGAAGAGCAGGAAAAGAAACAAAGATTTTAGAGGATTTCTCTGATGATGCTCCTATTGATTGGAGGATTAAAGAAGGGCATTCCGGTAGAGCCGAAGGCACATGGTCCAACTTTGGTCCAGTTCCGATAATTGGAAAGAAGTCCGACTGGGAATTTGACACCGCTTTTTGGGCCTTCGGAGGAATCAGCGGTAATAACACTAAGACTGGAATGAGTCTGCGTTTTTCATTGGAACTGCCTTTTGCCGCATGGTACGTTCGCAATGCCACTCAAATACCAGGCGAATACGTTGTTGCCCAGTTAGGGGAGGATCAGATTTGCCTGATGCATCTAGAATCTGGAAGGATCGCCCTTATCGCACGAGGCAAGGGGCCTGTCGTCGCAAAAACAAAAATATCTTTTAGATTAGACCAGAGGTGATTTTTTGCCACAGCAACTTCAGATGATTTGGCCTGTAGATTCTGCGACTATCCCAGAGCAGGCTATTTGCGATGGATATTCGGTGCGGTCCTTGCAGGACGGAGATGAAAGTGGTCATCTGCGTGTGATGCTGGAGGCAGGCTT
>CAZXAC010000033.1:0-16887 GCA_964638335.1 uncultured Lentisphaera sp.
CCCTAATCAGTTATGGAGGTACTTTCACCATAAACACTCTTACAGCTCTTGGAATGGCAAACGCCGCCTACTACCATAGCAAAAGGAAAAAAGACTAAACTCGATTATTGGCTTTGAGGCAGATTATTATGTTTTGTGCTGGCGGAAAGATTTACCAATGAAAAAGTATGTAGAGTTTGTCAAGAGTGTACTCAACCGTTCTAAAAACAATTCCAAGCGGCCCATATACCGGTTTCTGCGGGTTGTCTTCGAACTCAACTTGATCCCCCGAATCAGCAATCCTCGCCTTCTCGACAGATTCGGTCGCAGGACTGTCTCCGGTATTTTCATCATCGTATTCGGACACCGAGGCAGTTTGAGTTTCAGCAGGAGTCAAGGCCGGATTATCAACGGGAGGTTCGCCTTCACAAAAAGCGGAAGCTAGGACAATCATAAAAAACGCGGTAAAAATAAAAGCCGTCTTCATTAAACCCTCTCGTTTAACATTCCCAAACACCCCAGTTGGAAGCGAAACCACAAAACTCAGGAGCATTTTATAATTTGACTCTGGGATGTTAACCTATCACTCCGCTTAAAAAAATCAAGGACAAAAAACCCCCTGCCTAAAATAAGGCTCGCATAGAAAAAATCTAGAGCTTATAAAGTTCGAAAAAAGTCTTCCACGTATTATATTAGGGACTTCTATCGGGATTTTCGTGTACAAAACTCGGAAATTCTAAAATGAAAATAAACGGATTGGGATGAATTCGCGATGAATTTTTTTAATTGGCTGAAAGATCTGCTGTTGGGTTCATTTATATCATTGGCAAATTACTTTATAAGCCTTTATCATGACGCAATATCTGCAGGACTATCTCCAAATTGGCCTACCGCAATCAGTCTCTGCGTAGTTGCTTCAATATGGATGGGTAGCGCTTTCTTCTCGGGAACAGTAGCCGAAGTAAAAGGCCGAAACAGGCTAATACATTTTCTCGGGGGGCTCGCGGTTCCATGGGTCTATCCTTTCATCATACTGTTCCGCCTGAGTAAACCGTCGACAACAACCGAAAACAGTCTGGAAGCCTCAAGCTCCGCGGTGGAGACAGATGAAAACAAGCCGGATGCCGATTCGGGTGAAGATGATTCTGAAAAAACACCACAAATATCGCAGGAATACCTCAGAGAATCCGCCACCGATGATATGGGCAACAGCAGAGGACCTTTCATGTTCGTTTTTGATGACGGAAAAGTCCTAGAGGCGCAAAGGATAGTAAACTGCCTTCCTGAGCATGTGGTCGTGGAAATAATCGAAAAGGGAACCCCAAGAACAATAAGGTTCCCGTATTCAAAAATATCTTCTTTCGTATTGAAAGAGGAATGGGACCCTGAAAATATTCCGCTCATGACAAAGGCGCCTTCACGCGAAAGCAAGGGAACAGAAAAAAAAGAAGAGAAAAAGAATGAACTCGGAATCAACGTGAATCTCGTATCCAAACTCAAGAAACTTTCAAGAGAAGAGGACTCCTCAAAATCAAGTCCAGAAGAAACCGCAAAGCTTACCATGGAAATGATGTCCCAGTCAACTCATATAGGCTCGTATGTTTTGCTAAAACCAGCAACTGAAATAGGCGGATGCAGGATAATATCGGAGATAGGAAAGGGGGGCATGGGCATGGTGTACCTCGCAAGACACACTAGGCTCGATATAAACGTGGCCGTAAAAGTTCTCTCCGCAAAATGCGAAGACGAACACGATATAAACATATCTCAACGATTCTTGCAGGAAGCCAAGATCGCCGCAAAAATACGCCATCCGCATCTCGTATCAGTCATGGACGCGGGAAAAGACGAACCCAACGAGCTCTTTTACATCGTCATGGAATACGTTGACGGCGGGACCGTCGGAGATATGATAAGAAAAAATGGGAAAATCAGCCAGAGCGATGCGCTAAACATAATCCTCGCCGTCTCAGAAGCCCTCTCGGCAGGACAAAAATTCAACATTGTCCACCGCGACATAAAACCTGACAATATAATGCTCTCATCCGAGGGAGACATAAAACTCAGCGACCTGGGATTGGCAAAAATCAACGAACCTAGAATGGAATTACACCTTACTGGAGTAAATATGGTCCTTGGATCAATACCGTACATGAGTCCAGAACAGGCCAAAGATTTTACAAAGGCCGACTTCAGATCCGACGTATATAGCCTTGGAACTACCTTGTATCACATGTTGACCGGAAATTTTCCTTATACTGGAGACAACCCGCTTGCCCTCGTGATGAAGGCAATGAACGATCCCACGCCCAATCCCAAAGACCATTGCCCGGAGATAGATGAAGAAGTTGCTGCGGCTTGTATGAAAATGATGGGCAAAAAGCCAGAAGACAGATTCCAAACACCCGAAGAGCTAATCGAAGAAATCAACAGACTTTCCAAAAAAATTTCAACCTGAAAAAGATTAACATAAAATGAGTTTCTCTCCAGTATCCCCACAAACTTCGTTCCCAGCGCTAGAGGAGGAAATCCTAAAGTTCTGGGAAGAAAATAAAATATTCCAAAAATCCTTGGACTCCTCCAGAGCCGGGAAAGAGTTTGTTTTTTACGACGGACCTCCTTTTGCAACCGGTCTTCCACACTACGGACACCTGCTCGCAGGAACCATAAAGGACGTAGTCCCAAGATACCAAACAATGAGAGGAAAATTCGTTGACAGGGTCTTCGGATGGGACTGCCACGGACTTCCTGTCGAATACGAAATGGAAAAGGAACTGGCTCTGTCAGGAAAAAATCAAATTGAAGAATTCGGAATAGGCAAATTCAATGAGGCATGCCGAGCTATCGTACTAAGATACACCGCGGAATGGGAATCAGTTGTAAAAAGAATGGGACGTTGGGTCGACTTCGGCAGAGGTTACAAAACGATGGACATAAATTACATGGAGTCCATATGGTGGGTCTTTAAACAGCTTTGGGACAAGGGACTGATATATGAAGGCTTCAAGGTCCTTCCGTACTGCCCAAGATGCTCAACCCCTCTTTCCAACTTCGAAGCCAACCAAGGATACAAAGAAGTCGAAGACCCGGCAATAACGATAAAATTCTCAGACTCGGAGAGAAAAGGTCTGTCATATCTTGCTTGGACCACCACGCCATGGACTCTGCCTTCAAATCTGGCACTGGCTGTTGGTCCTGAGATAGACTACGTTGAAATAGAAGATAAGGGCGAAAACTATATCCTTGCTGAAGCAAGGCTCTCCTCATATTACAAGGATCCTTCGGAATATAATCTAGTTTCAAAATTCAAAGGAAAAGAACTCCAAGGCAGAAAATATCTGCCCCTTTTCCAGTATTTTGAAAAGATGCGCGGACAGGGAGCTTTTAAAATAATAACGGCGGATTTCGTATCAGTCGAGGACGGAACCGGCATAGTGCACTGCGCACCAAGCTTCGGAGAAGATGACGCAAGAGCGGCTAAAATTCATTCTATCCCAGGCGTGTGCCCGATAGACGAGGAATGCAAATTCACTTCGGAAGTCCCAGAATACGCCGGCAGATATGTAAAAGACACCGACAAGGAAATAATAAGACGCCTTAAAGATCAGGGAAAACTCGTCCACCGCGCATCCATAAGACACAACTACCCGCATTGTTGGAGAGATGACGTACCGCTTATATATCGCAGCATCTCAACATGGTTTGTAAAAATAGAACAAATCAAAGAAGACATGCTCGCCGCAAACAGCCAAATAAACTGGACCCCGCAACACCTCAGGGATGGCAGATTCGGAAAATGGCTCGAGAACGCCAGAGACTGGGCAATAAGCAGAAACAGATACTGGGGATGCCCATTGCCAATATGGAGAAATAAGCGGACCGGAGAAGCTACATGCTTCGGGTCGGTTGCCGAACTCGAAAAGGCGTCCGGACAAAAAATCAACGATATCCATATGCATTTCCTGGACAAAATACAGCTGCCTTCCGGCAAAAATAACGCCGAAAAACTATCCAGGGTGCCAGAAGTCCTCGATTGTTGGTTCGAAAGCGGAGCGATGCCATACGCTCAACAGCACTACCCATTCGAAAACAAGAAACATTTCGAGGCAAATTTCCCAGCGGAATTCATAGCCGAAGGACTCGACCAGACAAGAGGATGGTTCTACACCTTGGTAGTCCTGGGCGCGGCGCTTTTTAAAAAACCCGCATTCAAAAATGTTGTTGTCAACGGACTCATACTCGCTGAAGACGGACAGAAAATGTCTAAAAGAAAAAAGAATTACCCCGACCCCAAAATCATTTTTGACAGGTACGGAGCAGATTCGATGCGCCTATTCATGCTCGGCTCCCCGGTTGTCAGGGCGGAAGATCTTAAATTCTCGGAAAATGGCATCAAGGAAGTAATGCGTTCCGTGCTCATACCCGCGTGGAATTCCTACAGTTTTCTGGTCACATACGCAAATCTTGACAAATGGTCTCCGCAGGATCCTCCGGCTCCTCCCAAGAAACCAGCTAATCCTCTAGATAAATGGATACTGTCTTCATTGTCGGAAATGACCGTAGAAATAATGGAACACATGGACAACTACAGATTGCAGCCGGCTGCATGCAGATTTGAAAAGTTCATCGACGACCTCACCAATTGGTACATAAGAAGAAGCCGAAGAAGATTTTGGAAGAGCCAGAACGACCAAGATAAAAACGAAGCATATCAAACTCTTCATTACG
Source organism: uncultured Lentisphaera sp. (assembly GCA_964638335.1). Taxonomy (GTDB): domain Bacteria; phylum Verrucomicrobiota; class Lentisphaeria; order Victivallales; family GWF2-50-93; genus DYMC01. The sequence continues at coordinate 4,708 of CAZXAC010000033.1, forward strand.
TACTGCTGACTTTTTGCAAAACCGCGGCTCCCTTTATACCGTTCATAACGGATGCCATGTATAGAAACCTCCGAACACCGTCAATGCCAGAATCAGTACATCTCTGCCAATATCCCGAAGCAGTTTCAGAGCGGGATCAAAGGCTCGAACAGCAGATGGATATAACCATAAAAGCCGTATCCCTCGGAAGGTTCATCAGGGCAAAGCATAGCGTAAAAACAAGACAGCCTCTAAATAAGGCGGTAGTAGCCGTACCAGACACCATTTCCGCGGAAATGGTGGAAGAAACAAAGTCCATAATCGCTGAAGAACTGAACGTAAAAAATATTTACGTAAGCCGAGACGACTCAGAACTGGTAAATGTCTCCGCTAAAGCAAACTTCAAACTTCTCGGTCCAAAACTTGGACAGAAGATGAAGGAGGCCGCCGCGAAAATCGCAAAACTTTCTCCAAAAGAAATAAGACTTCTCGAAAAAGGCCAAAACGTTGAGACAGTTTTCAATGACGGAGAAAAATTTACGATCTCAATGGAAGACATATTGATAACAAGAGAGGAAAGACAGGGTCTTTCCGCGGCAAGCGAATCCGGAATAACGGTCGCAATGGATATGAATATTGACGACGAATTGAAGGCGGAAGGGGCGGCAAGAGAGATCGTAAGCAAGATACAAAACTTGAGAAAGGAGAAAAATTTTGATGTGTCCGATAGGATACACGTAAGATACTCCACATCCGATCCCTCGGTCCGGACGGCATTTGCGAAATTCGCAAAATACATATCTGATGAAACTCTTGCATTATCAATGCTTGAAGATGAAGAGAAAAATGATAAGATACCACTTGACGCAGACGGGCTCAATTTCTCTATTTTAATTTTCAAAGAAAGCTAAGAGATAAAAAAATGTCTTTCCAATATCAATGCCAATCATGCAAAGTCGTCGGAGAAATGGATGAATATCAGGCTGAATTCCCCTGCCCTCAATGCGGGGGAACGATGATTCCAATCCAGACGGAAAATTATGAAGACCAGGAGACCAACAACGAAGAATCAACCGTCGCCGTTCCAAAAAGCCAAATTACGGACATATCGGGGCAAGAACCCAAAAGACCTGTCAAAGTCGCGCAAGCGATTGACCTAGGGTTCGCCGGAATGTTGTCAAAAAGCGCAACAGGACCTTATAAAAGACCAACCGGTCCACTGCCGCCAATAAGTGAAATGTATCCGCATCATCATGAAGAATCACAGTATCAATATCCAGAACCGGAGCCTACACCAGCGCCACAACCTTCTGGTAAAACAACATCCGGAAAGAAAAAGTTTGTAATGACCCGGCCGGGACAGACGCAAAATTTCAAGACAGCCCCTCCACAACAAGCAGTTCAACAGCCTCCTCAGACTCAAACAAAGACCGCACAGGCAACTACAACGCAGAAAAAAATTGTTTTCCAGACTTCCGCAAGGCAGGGAGCTGCCCAGCAGAAACAACCCCAACCAACAAGACAGCAAGTCCAGAACGTCACTCCGCCAAGTCCAGTTGCGGTTCCACCGAGACCTGCGACACAAACCGCAACCGCTGTAAAAGGCAGAATGATTTCGGCCTCCACAAGGCAACCCGGACATGCAACAATTATACCGACCCGACAGGCAGAACCTGCTCCCGAACCACCAATCCCTCCAGCCGTTTCAGCCACACAGGAACGGGCCGCCATAGATGCGGAAAGAATTCGCATGGAGGCCGATGAAGCAACAAGAAAGGAACATATTTTGAAAGAGGCTCAACTCATAGCGGAAGCCCAAATAAGGCTGGCAAAGGAAGAAGCGGAAAAAAAACTTGCCGAGGAAAGAGCCCTCATGGCAAAAAAAGCCGCGGATGATGCAGAAATGGCAAGAAAGATAGCTGAAGAGGCCGCAAGAAAAGCCGCGCAAGAGACCTCAGCTCTTTTCTCTGAAAAAATTATCGCTGAAAGACAAAAAATTCAGATTGAAGCCGAAGATAGGATAAAAAAAGAGTTGGAAAAACTCGAGCAGATGAGAAAAGAGCTCGAAGAAGCCAAAAGAAAAGCCGAAGAAGCGGCAAAAGCGAAGGAAACCTCCCCACCGCCGGAAGAGAAAAAAAAGATCGAGACTCCAGCACCAGAACTTCCAAAAGCGACGGAAGCGTTGAAAGAGGAAAAACCTAAAGATTCACCAGCGGCAAGCGTCCCTAACACGGTTCCCGAAATAAAAACCGAAGCCAAAAATGAGATGAAACCCGAGGATAAGTCCGAAAAAAAAGAAATCCTCGAGGAAAAGGAAAAAGATAAGAAATCGGAAGGCTCGACAGCTTCCCCTCAAAAAACCGATGAGAAATCTTCAGGAAAACCGGAAGAAACTAAAAAAGATGATTCAAAGGATGAGAAAAAAACTGATTCCGACAAGAAAGAAGATTCAAAGGAAAAATCGGATACCAACGAAAAAGATTCCAAAGATCCGGAAAAAAAAGAAGACAAAACAGCAAAATCTCCATTAAAAAAACCTCTATTCCCAGACAAAAAGAACAAGAAACCTCTACCGTTCCAGACAAAGAAAGCAACAGCGAGCGCAACGACTACCGGAGCTGCGAAAATCGCAAAAACCAATGATGCGAACGATAAGACAAAGGATTCTGATGATAAATCTGAACCTGGCAAAGATCCAGAAAAGACAACTCAAGGCAACAAGAATACTTTGACAGCCACTAACATAACCAACTCTGGCTTGATGAAGTTAAAGAAAAAGAAGGCGGGGGTCATTTATGCCATGATAGGAGTTGGCTCCCTCTTGGCGTGCGTAGTCATAATACTCTTCGGAATTCTGATAAAAAAAATCTTCATCAGTATAATGAGAAGCGGCAAATCTACGACAACGGAAAAACAGGTGATCCGCAAAACAACAAGCCAACCCGCGCAACGCCCAGTACAGGTAGAATCCAAATACCGATTGGAGTATAACGAGACCTATCAAAAAGTAAAAAAGATGCCGGCCGGAAACAAAAAAGAAATTGAAGCTATTATAGCCGAATGGAACACTTTCATAAATAAATTCCCGGACGCTCAAAACGACACTTCAATAGTTGAAGCAAAGAAACAGCGCGACACGATGGAACAATTGAAGGAAATGTTCTGAAATTTCAATAAAGCAGGAATCCCCTTATTTCCTTGCCGGCAGATCTTCCTTCGAAAATCTTCCTTTCTGGACAAAAAGAGTGATCTTGGGAAAGAAAAGAAGTTCAGACTTGCCCATTTCTCCGTTTCTGTTTTTGGCAATAATCAGCTCAGAGAAAAGCCCTTCGTCCTCTTCCTGTCTGGTCGCGTCCTGCTGTTTCTGAGTGTCCCTGTGAAGGAACATGACAACGTCTGCATCCTGTTCAATCGCGCCCGATTCTCGCAAATTGCTGAGTTTCGGCTTGCCTTCCTTCTGCTGCTCCGTCTGCCTGTTAAGCTGTGCTAGGACAATTACAGGAATATTAAGATCTTTCGCGATCGCCTTGATCCCCCCTGATATCAGAGAGACCTCTATCTGTCTGGTATCTGAATTGCTCTGTTCATCGGAATGCATCAGCTGCAAGTAGTCAACGGCTATGAGTTTTATCCCATGCTTCCGGATGAGATTTTTCACCCTCACCCTTAGATCCATGATCTTTAAGGCTGGCGTGGGGTCTATGAAAAAAGCGGCATTTTTAAAACGGCTCGCCGCTCCGGTTATTCTCGACTGCATAGAATTGCGGTTACTATCGGAAAGACTAGGATCTAGTATATCGTTTCTCGATATCTTTGCTTCCGTATAAAGCAGTCTCCTCGCTATTTCAGCGGCTGTCATTTCCATACTGAACATCGCCACCGGAGTCCTTTCTGGAGAAAGAGCGACATTTGTAAGAACATTCAACGCGAACGATGTCTTGCCAACTCCCGGTCTTGCCGCTATCACATACATTTCACCGGGCTTCATTCCGCCACCCAGGCGCTTGTCCAAGTCCGGGTAAAGGGTTTCTATGAGGGCTTCCGGCTTCTCTTTCCGTAAAATCTTTTCTATATATGGAAAGGCTTCATTCTTTATTACTTCATCTATTTTTCTTACCGGATCCTTGGTTCCGAGAAGCTGCGCCTTGACCAATTCTTCATCAATCTTGCCTATTATGTTTGCAGGTTGCTCCTGGGGATCATAACTTCTCTCCAACGCCACGGAAAGAGATCTGATTATTTTTCTCTGTATCGCTTTTTCCCTGACGTTGTGGCACCAACTTTCGATATTCGCGGTAGTCGCGATGGAGTTTTGAAGTTGCACCAGATATTCAACTCCGCCAACTTCGTCAAAAACGCCTTCATCTTTCAGCGCCTTTGACAAATTCACAGGATCTATAGGAATTTCTTTCTTAAGCAATTCCCTGGATACGTCAAATATCTTTTGATTCTTCGGAGAGAAAAATACGGGCTCGTCCCCAAATATTTCTATCGCAACTGACGCAGCATCGGGATCTGTTATTATAGACCCAATAACAGCGCGTTCAGAATTCTCATCGCTAGGGAGAGGCGTCTCCCCGTGAAGGACACCGGCAAACTTCCTTTCGGTGTCTCCGTAGCCCTTTTTTTTAGGAGGCATTTTACGCCTTAAGAACTTTTATTTTAAGTTCAGGAGTCAAATCCTTGTGCACTTTTACCTTGACGACATAGTCGCCAGTAGTCCTTATGGGATTTTCAAGCAATATCTTTCTGGACTCTATTTCAATTCCCTGTTTTGCAAGCTCCGCAGATATGCTCGATGCGGAAACAGACCCGAAAAGCTGTTTATCGTCGCTAGCCTGAACACTGATTGACAGTTCGATTGACGCTATCTTTTCGGCAATCTTGGTCGCCTTTTCCATTTCCTCCTTACGGCGAGCTTCTATTTTCTCCTTGCCAGCCGCAAGCTTGCGAAGCGCCGCTTTGGATTCCGTCACAGCAAGACCCTTCGGAATCAGGAAGTTTCTCGCATGTCCATTTGTCACATTTACGATATCGCCAGCGTTGCCAAGATCTTCAATATCCTGCAAAAGTATTAACTTAGGCATGTTCTTCTCCGATGATGTTATTTCGTTTTTCTCTTAATAAACCAGCGCCAGTTCCCTAGCTTTCTTGACGGCTTCGGCGATGAACTTTTGATGTATCATGCAGTTGCCAGTCAATCTACGCGGAAGAATCTTTCCCTTCTCGGTCTGAAACTTCTTAAGAAGCTCGGCATCCTTGAAGTCAATCTTCTCTTGAGGGTTGTCACAAAATCTGCAGTTCCTCTTGATGAACCGCGCTGGCCTTCTCGGCCTTTTCGTTTCATTTTTCATTATCAGCTCCATATTATCTGAATTGTTTTCCTACAGTTTAAGTTATTGTGTCCATCGCTCAGAAAGGAACATTCTCTCCACCATCATCGTCGCTCACGGGCTCATCATATTCCGGTTCAGGCGGTGGAGGAGGATTCGTCCCACCCGATGATGTCCCTGCACGTCTATCGCCGCCGCCATCCCTCTGAGCGTACTGAGACCTTTGACCACCAGCAGAACGACCGCGTTGCTGGCCAGCTTCAGAATCATAATCCTGAGAGTCTTCAGTTCTCGGCAATGAAGCGACAAAATTCACCCTTTCTGCCACGACCAACACTCGGGAACGATTTTTCCCACTTTCCTTGTCAACCCATTGATCCGTCTTGAGACGCCCTTCCACCATCACGAGAGAGCCTTTCTGCAACCTGCGTTGACATAATTCACCCTGCCTCTGCCATACATTTACGTCGATAAATGTAACTTCCTCTTTCTTCACGTTATTTGACACGTAAGTTCTGTTTATGGCCATGCCAAATTCACAAATGGCCGCCCCGCTGGGAGTATATCTGAGCTCTGGCGTCCTCGTCAGATTACCCATCAGAAAAACTTTATTGACAGAAGGCATTTTTTTCTCCCTTTTTTATCGGAGACTCTTACTCGGTAACATATGTTCTCAACCTTAGTACTCTTTCGTCAAGCCTGTATTTATCTCTCGGAACAGAAGCCTTTGAAGGCGATATTTCATATATGAACGAAAAATAAACCCCAGCTTTCTTCTTTTTTATCGGATAGGTAAGCTGTTTTTTGCCAAGAGGAATAGTTTCCAGCATTTTCCCTCCGTTCTCCGTGACAAGGCCTGCGAATTCCGCCGGGAAATCTACTCCCTGTTTTTCCGTCCCTCTTTCGTCGAGGATCACCACCGTCTCAAACTTCTTCAAGCTATACCTCCAATATTATTCTTTTTTGTCAATATTCCTGTCTTTACTTATCTCTTCGGCGTCCGAAGGAGATTCCTCAGCGCGCCTGTTGTATTTGTTCATTGCCGCCTGCACTCCGTTTACAAGCGAAAACTTTATCGCTGAAACGCAAAGTTCAACCAAATTTTCAAAGATTTTCTCCTCATTCTTCGAGAATCTCGAAAGAACATAATCGGCTCCTTCCGAATTCAAACGCCTTCCTATGCCAACCCTCAACCTCGCGAAATTCGCAGAGCCCACATTATCAATTATCGATTGCACTCCGTTGTGACCTGCCGCACCGGAGCCAAATGAAAACTTCATCTTGCCAGTTGCAATATCCATATCGTCATGAATCACTATCATCCTTTCAGGAGCAATACCCTTTTTTGCAATGAACGCCGCTACCGGCTCTCCACTCAGATTCATGAACTTTACCGGCTTCAGAATGTGTACTTCCGAGCCATCACACAAAAACTTCCTCACCAATGCCCCAGAAACCTTGAACTCCGAAGAAATCCCTTCGCAGGATTTCGCCAATTCATCGGCAACGATAAAGCCGACATTGTGCCTAGTCCCACTGTACTCATCGCCCGGGTTGCCAAGCGCAACAATGAGATCAAAGAAAATTCCTTTTTCAGACATTCTGCCAGCTTACTTCTTGTCCTTGCCTTTTTCCTTTTCCTTCTCTTTTTCTTTGGCTTTTGGCTTTTCTTCGCCTTCGGCAACTTCACCTTCTTCTTCAGCTTTACCCTTGCCTCCAACGAGTTCGGGTTCGACAGCCGCCGCTTCTCCTTCAACCACGCCTTCCGCAGGAGCGACTTCTTCTTCAGCTTTAGGAGCGAGGACATGGAACACTGTTTGGTTTGCGGGAGTTATCGCCTTCACGCCTTCCGGCAATTTCATTTCGCTTACATGGATTGCCTTTTCGAGTTCCAAGTTGGCGATTTCAACTTCAATAAATGCTGGAATATTGGCTGGCAGGGTTTCTACTTCCAGTTTATGCAGAACCTGTTCGAGGAAGCCACCCTGAGAGATTCCAATAGGCGTTCCGATACCATGAATTGGAACTTCCGCCCTTACAACTTCGTCCATCCTTACTTCCTGAAAGTCCACATGCAAGGTCTTTCCCTTCAAATAATCAAACTGCACGTCCTTTATCAGGGCGTTTATCTTCCCGGAAGATGAATCAAGCTCCACCAAATGGACGTCCGAAACAGGAATTTCTTTCCAAACTTTTTCGTCAACATAATATGACTTGGATTCCTTGCCTCGCCCATATATGACGCACGGGATCTTGCCTTCGCGCCTTGCTCTCCTGGAATTCGACTTACCGGATTCCGCCCGGTCCTTGATCGCTATAACCGTCTTTTTCATAGCCATGGCATATTTTCCTTATTTTAATCTTTATGATTTTTAACATCAAACAAGGACGACACCGAAGCGCCCTCGTGAATTCTTTGAATTGCCTCTCCAAGAAGCTTCGCCACACTTATTACCTTTATCTTCCCGTTGCAAAGATCTCCTATCGGCACCGCATCAGTGGTTACAAGCTGATCTATCTGACTTTCAGAAATGCGCTTCCTGCCGACATCCGTCAAAAGACAGTGAGAAACCGAAGCATAAATCTTGCTCGCGCCTTCCCTCTTAAGCAAGGCGGCGGCGGCAGTGAGAGTCCCCGCCGTCGTGGTAAGATCGTCGGTGATCAGGCATACTCTCCCCTGAACATCCCCTACCAAGTGCGATGACTCTACCGAAGAGGCGTCTATCCTCCTTTTTGCAACAACCGCAAGCCCCGCATCCAGCATATCGGAAAATGACTGCGCAAGCTTCACGCTTCCGGAATCCGGAGAAACCACCACCGCGCCTGAACCAAGTACCGACCTCAAATAGGGGACAAGCACCGGCATGGCGTAAAGATGGTCAACAGGAATATCAAAAAAACCCTGTATCTGCTGTGAGTGAAAATCCATAGCCAAAATTCTTGAAGCCCCTGCCGCGGTAATCAAATTCGCAATCAACTTCGCGGTTATGGGAACTCTCGGCTGATCCTTCCTGTCCTGCCTGGCATATCCAAAAAACGGTATAACAGCCGTAACCCTCGCCGCAGACGCCCTTTTCGCGGCATCTAGCATTATCAGAAGCTCCATGATAGTCTCGTTCGGGGGAGAACATGTCGGTTGGATCAAAAATACATCCGCACCCCTTATGTTCGAACGGAACTTCACAAACACTTCCCCGTCCGGGAAACGGCTTATGTCAATATCGCCAAGTTTAATATTCATTTCCTTGGCTATGCTTTCGGCCAAATGCCTGTTGGCATTACCGGAAAATATACTGATTTTTTCTCCCCATCTTAACATAAAACTAAAGGCGATTTATCGCCATCCTTGAAATTCGTTTTTTTTGAAAAGGGGCAATAATCTAGTATGACCCGTAAAATTTTCAATCCTAAAGCAAAAAAATATAAAAATAAGCACTTTGACACTGAAAAATTTCACAAAAAGAAATACAGAAATAGAAATATACGTTTACACAAGGGTGACATAACTGGGAAACACTTTGCTTATTCGCTTTTTGGGATAACATTAAAAAAAAGAGATAAATAGCAAAAAAAAAGAGGGAAAAATGAAAGTATGCGTAATCGGAGGAACCGGCAATATCAGCAAAAGCATAGTCCGCGTATTGTTGGAAAATGGCCATGAAGTTACTTGTTACAATAGAGGAAAACGCGCAACAGTCCCAAAAGACGTGAGACTGATTTGCGGAGACCGCAACTTGCGCGATGAGTTCGAAAAAACCATGAGGGCGGAAACTTTTGACGCCGTAATCGACATGATCTGCTTTAACGCCGAGGACGCAAAAAGCGACATACGCGCATTCCCCCACGTAGGACAATTGATCCATTGTTCCACGGTATGCACCTACGGAATCGAATATCTCTGGTTCCCGGTAACAGAGGACCATCCCCTGAGACCAATCACCGACTACGGACGCAACAAGGTGGCCGCGGATTCAGTATTCCTCGAAGCTTATTATCGTGATGCATTCCCCGTCACCATAATCAAACCATCCACAACTTACGGTCCCAGACTCGGACTTCTGCGACAGGTTGCACTGGATTTCTCCTGGATTGACCGGATCCGCAAAGGAAAACCTATAATCGTCTGCGGGGACGGCAACGCTCTGCATCAGTTTCTCCATGTGGATGATGCTGCCCTGGCTTTTTGCGGAGTCCTCGGTAAACCACATTGCATAGGACAAATTTATAACATGACGAAACGAGGTTTCACCTCCTGGCTGGATTACCATCGCACGGCAATGAAAGTGCTCGGAAGAGATGTTGAAATGATAGGCGTTCCTTTGCAAATACTCCAAAAACAGAACATTCCTAATTTCGGATTATGCCAAAACATATTTGCCCACATCACCTATTACAGTTCCGAAAAAATCTTCCGGGATGTCCCTGAATTCAAACCCGAAATATCTTTGGAGTCAGGCATGAAAAAAGTCCTTGAAACCGCAGAGTTCCAACAAAAAATCCCAGATTCGGATACCATCAAATGGGAAGATGAAATAATATCAATGATAAGAAAATAAATCAAAAAATCGAAGGGATTAAGACAACGATTACAATAGCGATAGCGAGGGGAAGGAAGAAAATAAATGAAATCAGCATAAAATCGCTATCGTATTCGTAATCGCTATCGTAATCGAAGGGGTTTAATGATATTCGGCCACGAAAATCTCGATGTTTATAAGTTGTCCTTGACCTATGTCAAATGGGCGTTGGATATTTCTGAAACACTGAAAGGGAAACACCGCAGTACACGAGACCAGTTGATTCGGGCATCCCAGTCAATCCCCCTAAACATTGCCGAAGGCAATGGAAAAACTTCCGACGGAGACAGGAAAAGATTTTTTGAGATTTCTCGTGGCTCAGCTCTGGAATGCGCTGCAATCCAGGATATTCTCGAAATCGGAGGAGCGATTTCCAAAAAAGAAAATGAGGAAGCAAAACAAATTCTCAGCAGAATTGTTTCAATGCTCACAAAACTTGCTCAGAGAGAATACTCCGTAAGGAAAAATGGGAACGATTACGACAACGATTACGATAGCGATAGCGATAGCGAGGCGAAAGAATAATGCAATACCGTGAACCACTATTTCGTCCACCCGCAGAAGCCGACAGCCTGATATTCCAGGTTGCGTTTGGCTGCCCACATAATACCTGCCGTTTCTGTCTGATGTATAAAGGGGTAAAATATTCAGCAAGAGTTTTGGATGAACTACTCAAAGAAATCGAATCTGCAGGAAGAATTTACCCGGACGCAAGACGAATTTTCCTTGCCGACGGAGACGTGATGGCTCTACCCTTTCCATCTCTGCTTGCGATTTTCGCAAAACTGAACGAATGCTTTCCGGAGCTCAGCAGAATAAACAGTTACGCAAACGGCTCCTCAATTCTCAAGCTGTCAAAAAAGGAATTGACCGAACTGCATCGCTTAAAACTTAACACTTTGTACATCGGACTCGAATCAGGAGACCAAAAATTGCTCGACGAAGTATGCAAAAATGAAAAGGTAGACGATATGATTGATGGGGTGAAAACGGTTCAGGACATCGGAATCAAGGCGTCGGTCATGATTCTGCTGGGACTCGCCGGGAAAAATGCTTCCGAGGAGCACGCAATAAAAACCGCCGAAGCTCTCAACAAAATGCAGCCGCGACTGCTGTCCGCATTGAGATTCGTGGAATTCCCCGGAAAGACAAAAATGCACGAAGGATACCTAGCATCAACCGAATATGAAATCGTATGCGAACTTCGCAAAATCATCCAAAATCTTGACCTTAAAAAGACCGTCTTCAGAGCAAATCATAGCTCAAATCCATTGCCGCTGGGCGGAAGATTCCCGCAGGACAAGGAAACACTGCTCGCCCAGCTCCAAAATATGCTCGAATCAAACTTTCTCGACAAAAAAGGACCAGGCAGCACCCCATTATGGCTATGATCTTTTGATTGCCTAGTAAATCAGATAGGGCGACCTAAAAAATCAAATTTTTAAGTAAAAAAGGAGAAGAAAATGCCGACAAATAAGACAAAATCCCCACTGCAAATCAAGGTACAGAATGCGTTACAGGTCACATGGCTTTTGAAGGGGCATCTGAAGAATGCGCAAATCGCATACATCCGGGTGGGTGTCGGACTCGCGAAGGTCCGCGACGAAAAACTCTACGAAGCGCTCAAGCATCCAGATTTGGAGGACTATGCGGAGAAGCGTCTGCATCTTGGAAGAAGCTCGCTATATCGCTATCTCCAGGTACACGACTGGATAGCGCAATATCACAAGGAATGGCTTGAGCCGAAACCCGAGGGCTTCATTCCAGATCTTGCCGATGTCGGCGACCTCATCTGGATAGAAACGGAACTTGCAAGGAAAAACCTCGAAAAGAAAAAGAAGGCCGCATTGGAGGAGCTCAAGGAGAAAGCTCTCAGCGGCGAACTCCGCGAAAAGGAGCTCAATCGCTTCCGCAAGACCGGACGCAAGCCGTCGGACGAAAGCCTTCGCACATTTCTTTCGAAACTTCGTGCGCTGCGCAGGTATGGCGTACAAATCAAGGCGATGCCTCCGGAAGTCATATCAGAGCTGGATTCGGCCATCGAAATACTCGAAAACAGCATTTCCACCCAGAAGATCGCCATGGTCTTTGACGACAAAAACAGAATTATGTCGCGGAAATTTTTTGCTGTATCTTGATAATTATAAGCAATTTGTATTAAAGTCCAGTTGACTGGACTGGCCCAGATATAAGCTAACTTGGGTTAGGCATATGCGAGAATGACAGCGATTTTTTCTAATCAAACTGCTCTTCCGCTTGCATCTGATATAAAATTTCGCGTCTTTCCGCGT